>NZ_JBQHWS010000047.1:0-28606 GCF_052063845.1 Blautia sp. HCP3S3_D9 | reverse complement strand
GAGCAGGATATATCCCCCAAGTCGTGTGATCGTTTCAAACCCATTCATGATCGAAGCATCCAGAAGATTTTGGATTGAAGTTATGTCGGAAGGCTCTTTGGCTGAACCTGCAGTTACAGGGACCGGACAGTCAGAAAAAATATTTCTGTATACAACAAATCGAAAGAACAACATACACACCAGATCAGCAGAAAAAATGCTGAGAAAGATCAGCAAAGCAGGAACAGCATCTTTAAGGCAGAATTTACTCAGATATGTGATGATAAAAGCCGGACTTGGGTTATTGCAGAATGTGGTAAGATATAAAGCTTCTTTTTTACTGATCCTGCGGGAGGCATACAGATCAGAAACCAGTTTGACACCCAGAGGGTACCCACACAGCATGCCAAGTACAAATATGTAGCCGCCCCAGCTGCTGACACCGAGAATCCTGCGAAAGAAAGCTTCCAACGGCGGAAGCAGTTTTTGAATTCCATCTGTATGTGTCAGCACTCCTGTAAGGATAATGAAAGGAAGCAGTGTAGGAATTAAAGTATTCAGCCACAGAGTCATTCCTGCTCTGGCACATGTCAGACTTTCTGCTGGATGCATCAGAAGAAAGAGCAGAAGTCCCAGAATTCCAAGGATATACAGCAGATTTTTCAGCTTTTTCTGGATACCGGAACATCGAAAGTGGATATCGGTTATAATATGTTCCATAGACACCGGTCATTTTATAAATTCTTTATAAAATTTATATGGAACAGAAGAAAAATAAATGCTATAGTATTCAGGTAAAATATATCTGATGTCATCAGATTTTTTATAATTAGGTCCTGTTTACAGGATTCTTTTTTAAAACATGTGATTTTTGGAGGTAATGTAATTATGGCAGTTTTAGAGAATTGCGAACCAAAAAGAGTATTCCATTATTTTGAGGAAATCTGCAAGATCCCTCACGGATCAGGAAATACAAAACAGATCAGTGATTATTTAGTGCAGTTTGCGAAAGATCATGGTCTGAAATATATTCAGGATGAAATGAACAACGTAGTCATTTACAAACCAGGAACAGCAGGATACGAGAATGCACCTACTGTGATCATTCAGGGACATAGGGACATGGTATGTGAGAAACGCCCGGATGTAGAGCATGATTTTACAAAAGACGGCTTAAATCTTTCTGTAGAAGGAGACTATATTTCTGCAAACGGAACCACCCTTGGTGGTGATGACGGAATCGCAGTCGCTTACGGACTTGCACTTCTGGAGAGTGATACCATCGCACATCCGCCGCTTGAAGTATTTATCACAGTTGATGAGGAAATCGGACTTCTCGGAGCGGTTGGCTTTGACTGCAGCGTATTAAAAGGAAGAAGATTTATCAATCTGGATTCAGAAGCAGAAGGAAGCCTCTGGATCAGCTGTGCAGGCGGACTTTCCGGAATCAGCCATATCCCGGTAACAAGACTGGAAGCAAAAGGTGAGAAGCTGACCGTTAAGATCAGCGGACTGATGGGCGGTCATTCAGGTGCTGAGATTGATAAGAACCGTGCAAATGCAAACTCCCTTCTGGGAAAATTCCTCTATGGACTTAAGAAGGCGGCAGATTATGAGCTGATCAGTGTGCAGGGCGGACAGAAGGACAATGCAATCACAAGAGAATCTACAGCAGAGCTTTTGATTCTTAAAGAAGATGTGGAAGCAGTGAAAGAATATGCCGCTTATATGCAGAATGCATGGAGAGAAGAGTATGCAGGAACTGATGAGGGAATCACAGTAACTGTTACAGATGACGGCGAGAAAGAAGTGAAAGTTCTTCATCCGACAAGCAAGGAGAAAGTAGTATTCTTCCTTGTAAACGTACCATACGGTGTTCAGAAAATGAGCGGAACGATCGCAGGTCTGGTAGAAACATCCACAAACATCGGTATCCTGAAAACATCTGAGGATGAAGTGCTGGGAAGCTCCAGCATCAGAAGTTCTGTGGAAACAGCACGCGATGCACTTTCTGATAAGATCCAGTATCTAACAGAGTTCCTTGGAGGAGAATATGAGAGACAGGGCGTATACCCTGCATGGGAATACCGCAAGGATTCACCGCTTCGTGACAAGATGGTGGAAGTATACGAAGAGATGTACGGCCAGAAACCAAATGTAGTAGCCATCCACGCAGGACTTGAGTGCGGACTTTTCTATAAGAAGATGGAAGGCCTCGACTGCGTATCTCTCGGACCGGATATGAAGGATATCCACACATCTGAGGAAGTCCTCAGCATTTCTTCTACAGAGAGAGTATGGAAATATCTTGTAAAAGTTCTGGAAAATCTGAAAGACTGATAAATAATATCTGCACCCTGTCATTGCATATAATGGCGGGGTGTTTTTCTGTCCTGAGAAATTACTCGGTGATGTTTCTGCGACAGAAAAAACGTTACGATTCAATTCATGGTCAGTCACATGCTTTGCAATGCATAGAATTTTTTTGTTCTATGCTGTTAACTTTCTGCATATATTGTATCAGAATGCGGAGGTATCTTAAATGTTTGATCCGTACGATCCACGGACTCCCCTGTTTCGCTGTATTTTGTCATTACTGGCACTTTTGCTTATAACCGGTATGCTGGAGACAACACTGAAACTGCGCAGCCGGGCATCTGTTTTAAAGGCAGATTCCTGTGAGCGGACTGATTTCAGACAGCAGCACATAACGTCGGGATTATATCGCAGGATATGGAAAATGGCAGCAGATAAAGAAACAGGCACAGATAGCTTTATAGATATTCTGACAGCAACTATGCTGAACTCCGATTTTTATCCAGAACAGGTGCTGCCTGATGCAACACCCTATCAGAAATACAAACCGGCAGAATATGAACAGCTCAAAGGTGCTTACCAGTCCGTCTGGTCGGATCTGAAATATTTTCCCATTCCATCTACAGAAATCTATTTCGAGAATTCTTACGGTGCACCCAGAGACTATGGAGGTCCACGCACACACGAAGGCTGTGATCTGTTCGGCACAGAGAAAGAACCGGGGTATTATCCGGTTTTAAGTATTACAGACGGTGTGGTGGAGAATATAGGCTGGCTTCCCCTGGGCGGCTACAGGATCGGAATACGTGCCCCGAAAGGCGGGTATTTTTATTATGCCCATTTAGATGCATATGAGAAAGAATTCCGGACAGGTGAGGAAATATCTGCAGGAGATATCCTGGGATATATGGGAAATACAGGCTATGGCGGCGAAGGCACGCAGGGCATGTTTCCGGTCCATCTTCATCTGGGGATCTACATCAGGACACCGCATTATGAAGAACTGAGCGTCAACCCTTACTGGGTACTGAAAGCCATTTCTAAAAAAATCAGAAACTATTCATATTAGCGAGATATTTTTTTTAATCTATGCTATAATAACAAAATGTATGAAATGCAAGGAGCGAGTGAAAATGGAAATACAGTTATGGAGAAGCATTTTGTGCCCGTATGAACTGGCTGTAAAAGAGCTGGAAGTTAAATTCACCCACATTATCGAGGAATGCAAAGAGAACGACATTTACTGTCCGATCGAACAGGTTGAGGGCAGAGTCAAGAGCGTGAGCAGTATCCTTGAGAAAATGCAGCGCAAGCATATTCCGATGGAGAAGATGGAGGAAGAACTGGAGGATATCGCAGGTATCCGTATTATCTGCCAGTTTGAAGAGGATATAGAGACTGTCGCTTCCATGATTCAGAAGAGAAGCGATATGACCATAAAGAGTGAGAAGAATTATCTGAAACATATTAAACAGAGTGGATACAGAAGTTATCATCTGATCATTTATTATACTGTAGACACGATCAATGGACCTAAGAAACTTCAGGCTGAGATCCAGATCCGGACAATGGCCATGAACTTCTGGGCTACCATTGAGCATTCTCTGCAGTATAAATATAAGGGCGATATGCCTGAGCATGTGGCAGAGCGCCTGAGCAATGCGGCAGATGCCATCAATGCCCTTGACCATGAGATGTCTTCTGTACGAAATGAGATCATGGATGCACAGAATTCCTCCCAGATGCAGTCGAATCTGGTGAAGGATATTCTGATCAATATCGAGAATCTGTACAAGATCGCAAACAAACGCGAGATCATGAAGATTCAGGATGAATTCCTGAGAGTATTCCGTACAAAGGATCTCCAGCAGCTCAAGCGATTCCACAGACAGCTTGATATTATTTCGGAAGGATACCGTGCACAGGCGGTATATCACCATGTCTAAAATACATACGAGGAAATTTAAATGCAGGATTTTTTACCGGTAACAAAGAAAGAAATGAAGGAGAGAGGATGGAACCAGGTGGACTTTGTCTATATTTCAGGCGATGCCTACGTGGACCATCCGTCCTTTGGCACGGCGATCATCAGCAGACTGCTGGAGAGCCGCGGATATAAAGTAGGCATCATCAGTCAGCCAGACTGGAAGAAGAAAGAGAGCATCCAGGTATTTGGCGAGCCGCGTCTTGGATTTCTGGTATCAGCGGGCAACATGGACTCCATGGTAAACCACTATACTGTATCCAAGAAGCACAGGCAGAAGGATTCCTATTCCCCGGGCGGCCAGATGGGACTTCGTCCTGACCGCGCGGTGATCGTATACAGCAATCTGATCCGTCAGACTTATAAAAAGACGCCCATTATCCTGGGCGGTATTGAAGCCAGCCTGAGACGACTGGCACATTATGATTATTGGGATAATAAAGTAAAACACAGTGTACTTCTGGACTCCGGCGCAGATCTGATCTCTTATGGAATGGGTGAACATTCCATTATCGAGATTGCAGAGGCACTGGACAGTGGGCTTCCTGTAGAGGAGATCACATTTATTGCAGGAACTGTATTTAAATGTAAAGATCTGTCAAGAGTTTATGAGCCGATCATTCTTCCATCTTATGAGGAGATAAAAGAGGACAAGAAAGCCTACGCAGACAGTTTTGCAGTTCAGTATCAGAATACAGACCCGTTTACTGCGAAACCAATGGCAGAGTCCTATGGGACGAAGGGATATATTGTTCAGAACCCTCCGGCAATGCCTTTGTCACAGGAGGAGATGGACGATGTATATGCACTTCCATACACAGAGAAAGTTCACCCGATGTATGAGAAAATGGGAGGAATCCCGGCACTGGAGGAGATTAAATTCAGCCTGACAAGCAACAGAGGATGCTTCGGAGGCTGTAATTTTTGCGCTCTGACATTCCATCAGGGAAGAATCCTCCAGACCAGAAGCCATGAGTCTCTGATCGAAGAAGCCACCAGAATGACGAAAGACCCGGATTTCAAAGGCTATATTCATGATGTAGGCGGTCCGACGGCAGATTTCAGACAGACCTCCTGTCAGAAACAGCTTACGAAAGGTGTATGTAAGAATAAGCAATGTCTTTTCCCGACACCATGTAAGAATCTGACAGTAGACCATTCTGACTATGTTTCTTTACTTCGGAAGCTGCGTAAGATTCCGGGAGTTAAGAAAGTATTTATCCGTTCCGGTGTACGCTTTGATTACGTAGTGGCAGACAGGGACAAGACGTTCCTGCGGGAACTGGTAGAACATCATGTAAGCGGACAGCTTCGTGTAGCGCCGGAACATGTATCTGATCAGGTGCTGAAATACATGGGAAAACCAAGTCACAGTGTTTATCAGCAGTTCCTTAAGGAATACGATGATGCAAACAGGAAAACTGGCAAGCAGCAGTATGCAGTACCATATTTCATGTCCTCCCATCCGGGATGTACCATGAAAGAAGCAGTAAAGCTTGCGGAATACGTCCGTGATCTTGGTTTTACACCGGAACAGGTGCAGGACTTTTACCCGACACCGTCCACGCTCTCTACCTGTATGTATTACACGGGAATCCATCCTCTTACAGGAGAGAAAGTTTATGTGCCGAAAAATCCACATGAGAAAGCCATCCAGCGAGCTCTGATGCAGTACAAGAACCCTGCAAACAGAGAACTGGTACTGGAAGGTTTGAAGATGACCGGCAGAATGGATCTGGTTGGCTATGGCCCGAAATGCCTGATCCGCCCGATCCGTGAAGGACACGGGGAACATCTGGGCGGTGAAAATGGAAGCAGAAATGGCAATAGAAACAATTCCCGCGGTGGAAACAGAAACATTAAGAACAGAAATAATAACCGCAGTGAAGCTTATGGAAACAGCCGGACGACGAGAACGACAGGAAAAGGTCAGGAAAATTTCCGGGAGAACAGTAGAGATAAATCTATATCTAAGAAAAATACAATACGAAATACACATAAGAAAAACTCCAGAGGAGGACGCAAGTGACAGCAAAGAAAAACCAGAAAACATCAAAAAAAATTCCGAAAGGTGATTTTGGATATTTCAAAAGCGAAAAGAAACGCCGCCTGATCATCACGGCGATTCTTTTTGCAGTACCATTATTTATCTTCTTCACATCCTGGATCTACTTCAAGACCAGAATGACCGTCTGGACAGTTGTAGCAGTAGTCGGGTGCCTTCCGGCCTGCAAATCCATGGTCGGCCTGATCATGATCTTCAAATGCAGACCAATGGACAGCGCACTCTATCAGAAAATCCGCACCCATCAGGGGAAACTGGACATGGCATACGAACTCTATATGACTTTCTATGAAAAGAGCGCTTATATCGATGCAGTAGCAATCTGCGGAAACACAGTAGCAGCTTACAGCAGCGATCCGAAGATCGACGCCGCTTTCATGGAAACCAACGCCCAGAAGATTATCCGTAAGAACGGCTACAAAGCCACAGTAAAAATCTTCACAGATATCCGTCCTTTCCTGGAACGTCTTGATTCCATGAACGACCACAAAGAAAGCCTGGAAGAAGGAATCAAATTCACTCCGGACGAGAAATACCCGGATCTCACCAGAAACGAACTTATTCGCCAGACGATTTTGGCCATTTGTTTATAGAGATACAGAAGCAACGGTTTATTTATCACATTGTTCATTTTATTTTCAGTAACGAGGCTCAAATTCATCCCAGATTGTCTGTGATAATAGATTTTGGGCTCATAACAGTAAGAAGACAGTTACTTATTGAACATTAGTTAAGAAAGATATTTTAATAATGAAAGAATTTATCATAGAAGAAAACGAAGCCGGCCAGCGCTTTGACAAATATCTGGCCAAGCTTCTCAAAGAAGCTCCTAAAAGCTTCTTCTACAAAATGCTCCGCAAAAAGAACATTACCTTAAACGGCAAAAAAGCTACAGGAAACGAGAAACTCCTCAAAGGAGATACAATCAAACTGTTCCTGAGTGACGAAACCTTTGACAAATTTGCCGGAACCACTCAGGTAGCCCGTGCGTATTGCGATCTGGACATTATATATGAAGATTCCGATATCATCATCATTAACAAACCCGCTGGAATGCTTTCCCAGCCAGCAGATGACGGCGAACCATCCCTGGTAGAATACCTGATCGGATATCTTCTGAAAAAAGGCGAACTCACCGAAGACCAGCTCAAAACATTCAAACCATCCGTATGCAATCGCCTTGACCGCAACACCAGCGGAATGGTCTGCTCAGGCAAAAGCCTTTCAGGGCTCCAGTTTCTCTCCAGAATCTTCCACGACAGAACCCTTCACAAATACTATCTCTGTTTGGTAAAAGGAAACCTGGACAAACCAGCCCACATCAAAGGCTATCTGCACAAAGACAAAAAAACAAACAAAGTAATCGTAAGCAGACAGGAATTTCCAGATTCCCTTCCAATCGAAACCGGCTACCGACCATTAGGCAGCAACGGAAAAATGACACTTCTGGAAGTCGAACTCATCACAGGCCGCACCCACCAGATCCGTGCCCACCTTGCAGGTACAGGACATCCCCTGTTGGGAGACACCAAATACGGTAACAGCGAATTCAACAGACAATACATCCGTCATGGAGTAAAACACCAGCTTCTCCATGCGTACAGATTAGTAATTCCGGAAACAGACCAGACCTTCACGGCACCGGTACCGGAGCTTTTTTTCAAAATCATCAAGGAAGAACACCTGGAGGAGGTATATCATGAGAATCTGGAAAGAAGTATGGGATTACGCAAAAATGATCATAGCAGTGGTGCTGATCGTGACTCTCGTAAATAACGTTGTACTCATCAATGCCAAAATCCCATCCGAATCAATGGAGAAAACCATCATGACTGGCGACCGGATCTTCGGATTCCGACTGGCATATGGCATCAACATAAACCTCTTCGGACACAAAATATCAAAGAAAACAAAAGACCCTGAACGCTTCGACATCGTCATCTTCAAATATCCCGACGACGAAAGCCAGCTCTTCATCAAACGAGTAATCGGCCTCCCCGGAGAAAAAGTCCAGATCACAGACGGCAAAGTCTACATCAACGACTCCGAAATCCCACTGGATGACAGCTTCCTCCCGGAAACACCAAGAGGAACCTTCGGCCCATATGAAGTCCCCGAGAATAGTTACTTCGTACTCGGAGACAACCGCAACCACTCCAAAGACTCCCGTTACTGGAAAACCACCAGTTTCGTAACCTTTGATGAACTTGTAGGCAAAGCGATCATCAGATATTATCCGTCAGTGAAGTTGATTAAATAAATTCCCTCTCTATTGCTTAGAGATTTTTGTTGACAAAACGGGGCTTGAATTGATCATGTTAAATGATGATTGCAATTTATTGATAGATACAGGATGATTTTTAAAGTTATCCGTAAATATTATGACAATATAGTATAAGAAACACAATGGAGGAACACCGTGGCAACCTGGAACAGCAGAGGATTACGAGGCTCCACCCTGGAAGACCTCGTAAACCGCACCAACGAACAATACAGAGAAAAAGGACTGGCACTCATCCAGAAAATCCCAACTCCGATCACCCCCGTCCGCATGGACAAAGAAAACCGCCATATCACACTGGCCTACTTCGAACAGCGAAGCACCGTAGACTACATCGGAGCAGTCCAGGGAATCCCCGTCTGCTTCGATGCCAAAGAATGCGCCACAGACACCTTCCCCCTCGCAAACATTCATCCCCATCAGGTAGAATTTATGCAGGCATTCGAAAAACAGGGAGGCGTAGCATTCTTCCTCATATTCTACAGCCACGAAAATCAATTCTATTATCTCCCCCTGCGCCACCTTCTCACATTTTGGAATAGAATGCAGCAAGGTGGCCGCAAAAGCTTCCGCCGGGAAGAATTGGATAATCAATATTATTTAAATAAGAAGAATGGATTTCTTGTTCCTTATCTTGATGGGATTCAGATGGATCTAAATGAAAGAGAGTAGAAGAAGATTTCATCACAAACTTCCACATTGAACAACCCAGCTCAGAAAGATATGTTCCCTCCAATGCATTTGCAGGCGTCTTAGAGATTCTTAGTCATCCGGAAATCTGCGTTATGAGAAGAAAAGCCCCTTTTGTCTGAGCGTTAGCGAGTAATTCCGGGCTTTTCTTCTCATGTTTTTAGCAGATTTTCGGAGGACTTAGAAGCTCTTAGACACCGAAACCGCATTGGAGGGAACATATCTTTCTGAGCGTCCCTTATTAAATAATAATGTAAATAATATAGAAGGGATTGACAATTCCACCAAAACCCATTATAATTTTACCTAGTTTTCGTATTAGCTTGGTATCACGTTACTAAACTAAAGCGAAACAAAGAAAATAACATTAATTTAAGAAGTTTAAGAAACCACAATACATAACCACAGGAGGACCAAAACCATGCAGCGTATTTTTCACACCCCAGAAGGTGTAAGAGACATTTACAATGGCGAATGCAGCCAGAAAAGGAAAGTACAGGAGAAAATCCATCGTGTCTTCCACCGTTATGGATATGAAGACATAGAAACCCCAACCTTCGAATACTTCGAAGTATTCAGCCGCGAAGTAGGAACTATCCCGTCCAAAGAACTCTACAAATTCTTCGACCGAGAAGGCAACACCCTTGTACTCAGACCAGACTTCACTCCGTCCGTATCCAGAGCCTGCGCCACCTACTTCTCACCGGACAAAGAACCAGTAAGCCTCTGTTACACAGGCAACACCTTCATCAACAACTCCAGCTACAGAGGCCACCTCAAAGAAACCACCCAGATGGGCGTAGAACGAATTGGCGATGAATCTGCAGATGCAGATGCAGAACTCCTTGCCATGACAGTAGAATGCCTCCTCGCAGCAGGCCTCACCGAATTCCAGGTCAGCGTCGGACAGGTAGATTACTTCAAATCCCTTTTAAAAGAAGCAGAACTTGATCAGGAAGCAGAAGAACGTCTCCGCACTCTGATCTCCCAGAAAAACTCCTTCGGCGTAGAAGAATTTGTAGCAGAACAGAAGATCAAAGACAGCCTGGTAAAATCTTTCGTTGAAATCCCACAGATGTTCGGATCAGAAGACGTTTTAAAGAAAGCCAGAAGCCTCACAAACAACGCCTGCGCATTAGAAGCCGTTTCCAGACTGGAAGAGATCTACGAGATCATGAAGAACTACGGATATGAGAAATACATCTCCTTTGATTTCGGCATGCTCAGTAAATATCAGTACTACACAGGAATCATTTTCCAGGCATACACTTATGGAACCGGCGAGCCAATGATCAAAGGCGGCCGCTACAACGGTCTGATGAAACACTTCGGCAAACCAGCAGCATCCATCGGTTTTGCACTTGAGGTAGACAACCTCCTTCTCGCACTTTCCAGTCAGAAACTGATCTCCGAGAAAGAAGATAAGCCGGAAGTGATCGAGTACGAGCCACAGAACCGTGCAAAAGCCATCAAAGAAGCCCAGAAGCTTCGTGCAGAAGGCAGAAGTGTAGCATTACGTTTGAAAAAGGAGGCCAGATAAGCCATGAGATACCTGACAGTTGCCCTGACAAAAGGCAGACTTGCCAAAAAGACAATGGAAATGTTTGAGAAAGCAGGGATTACCTGCGAAGAAATGAAAGATAAAGATTCCCGTAAACTGATCTTCGTCAACGAAGAATTAAAGATGAAATTCTTCCTTGCCAAAGGACCGGATGTTCCTACCTATGTAGAATACGGCGCAGCAGACATCGGAATCGTAGGAAAAGATACCATCCTTGAAGAAGGCCGTAAACTTTATGAAGTTATGGACCTCGGATTTGGAAAATGCAAAATGTGCGTCTGCGGTCCGGAAAGTGCCAGAGAAGTTCTGGAGAATAATCAGCTGATCCGTGTAGCAACCAAATATCCAAATATTGCAAAAGATTATTTCTTTAACAGAAAACATCAGACCGTAGACTTGATTAAATTAAACGGTTCTATCGAGCTTGCACCGATCGTCGGACTTTCCGAAGTAATCGTGGATATCGTAGAGACCGGAAGCACACTGAAAGAAAACGGCCTGAAAGTATTAGAGGAAGTTTGCCCGCTGTCTGCCAGAATGGTAGTCAACCAGGTAAGTATGAAGATGGAGAACGAGAGAATTCGCAAACTCATTGATGAGTTAAGAAGAGTTCTGCAGGAGGAAATGTAAAGATGCGTACAGTAAAATTAACAAAAGAATCCACAAAAGATATTCTTGAGAATCTGCTGAAAAGAAGCCCGAACAATTACGGAAAATTCGAATCAACAGTCGCTCAGATCCTTGACAAAGTAAAAAATGAAGGAGACGAAGCTATCTTTGCCTATACAAAAGAATTTGACAAAGCAGAAGTGACAAAAGAGACTATCCGTGTCACAGACGCAGAGATTGAAGAAGCCTATGCACAGATCGATCCGGCGCTCCTTGGAGTCATCCGCAAAGCTCTGGTCAACATCCGCAAATATCATGAAAAACAGATCCAGAACAGCTGGTTCACAAGCGAGACAAACGGAACTATGCTTGGGCAGAAAGTCACTCCATTAAATCGTGTCGGTGTTTATGTGCCTGGCGGAAAAGCGGTTTACCCATCATCTGTACTGATGAATATCGTACCTGCAAAAGTAGCCGGTGTACCGCACATTGTTATGACAACACCTCCTGGAAAAGACGGCAAAGTATGTGCCTCCACACTGGTAGCTGCCAAAGAAGCAGGAGCAGATGAAATCTATAAAGTAGGTGGAGCTCAGGCAATCGGAGCACTTGCTTTTGGAACAGAGAGCATCCCAAAAGTAGACAAGATCGTAGGTCCTGGAAACATTTTCGTAGCTCTTGCAAAGAAAGCAGTTTACGGATACGTAAGCATTGACTCCATCGCAGGTCCAAGCGAGATTCTTGTTCTTGCAGATGAGACAGCAAATCCTCACTTTGTAGCAGCGGACCTTCTTTCCCAGGCAGAACATGATGAACTTGCCTGCGCGATCCTGATCACAACAAGCGAAGAATTTGCTGCCAAAGTAGACGAAGAAGTAAAAGGTTTTGTAGAAGTCCTTTCCAGAAAAGAAATTATCCAGAAATCTCTGGACAACTTCGGATACATCCTGATCGCAGAAGACATGGACGAAGCAATCGAAGCAGCCAACGAGATCGCACCGGAACATATGGAAATCGTAACAGCTAACCCGTTCGAAGATATGATGAAAGTAAAGAATGCAGGTGCTATCTTTATCGGTGAATACAGCTCCGAGCCTCTGGGAGACTATTTCGCAGGTCCGAATCACGTACTCCCGACAAACGGAACAGCCAAGTTCTTCTCCGCACTTTCCGTAGACGACTTTATCAAGAAATCCAGTATCGTATACTATTCAAAAGCTGCACTGCGTGACATCCACAAAGATATCATCCAGTTTGCAACCTCCGAACAGCTCACTGCACATGCCAATTCCATTGCGGTGCGTTTCGAGGATGAAGATAAGGAATAATATAATACCTGAGATTTTCAAATTTGTTAAAGGTTCTATTTCCTGAACATCATAAATTGATGTTTGAGTTGAAAATTTTATCGTGTAAGCACGAATAGTTTTCTGACTTTTTTATCCTGGATATTATAAAGTGAAAATACTATAAAATGTAAAACAGAGAGGACCTAATCATGGCAAGAGAAGCCTCAGTAGAAAGAAATACAAAAGAAACCGAAATTAAATTAAAAATAAATCTGGACGGAACCGGAGTTTCTGACATTGAAACAGGTGTAGGATTTTTCGACCATATGCTGGACGGATTTACCCGCCACGGACTCTTTGACCTCAGTGTCAGAGTCCACGGCGATCTTCAGGTAGACGATCATCACACCATCGAAGACACTGGAATCGTTCTTGGAACTGCATTAAAAGAAGCCATCGGTGATAAAAAAGGAATCAAACGCTATGGCAGCTGTATCCTTCCAATGGATGAATGCCTGGTACTCTGCGCAATCGACCTGTCCGGAAGACCATATTTCGCATGGGATGCAGAATTTACCACAGACAAGATCGGTGACATGTCCACAGAAATGGTAAAAGAATTCTTCTACGCCATTTCCTATTCCTGCGGCATGAACCTTCATATTAAAGTCTTAACCGGTGGGAACAACCATCACGTAGCAGAAGCTATGTTTAAGAGTTTTGCCAAAGCACTGGATGCAGCTACATCTTATGATCCAAGGATCACAGATGTATTATCCACGAAAGGAAGCTTATAATGGAAAACACATCAAAGTTTAAAAGCAATATCGCCTGGTCTGATTTCAAATTAAACAGCGACGGAATGGTACCTGACATTGCTCAGGACTATCAGACAAATGAAGTTCTGATGCTCGCATACATGAACGAAGAAGCCTTTAACACCACACTCGAAACCGGCAAGATGACCTACTGGAGCAGAAGCCGCAACGAACTCTGGACCAAAGGTCTTACCTCCGGTCATCTCCAGTTTGTAAAGTCTCTTACTCTGGACTGCGATAACGACACCATCCTTGCGAAAGTAGAACAGATCGGCGCAGCCTGCCATACAGGCAGCAGAACCTGTTTCTTCAAAACACTAACGGAAGCAGAATAAAGATTATTATTCACATGTTGCTGAGAGTGTAGCGAACAGTAACGAATAAAGTAAGAGAATCAGCATGATTTCTTATATAATGCAAAAATATTAATAGAAAATATAAACAAATTGTATTGACATTTTCTATCAGATGTGATAAAAAAAGAGTATCCGAATTGAATATGTGCAATGTTATAACGCGAAGGTTGCATCATATTGATGCACAAAAGAGAATCCGGTGAGAATCCGGAGCGATACCGTCACTGTGTATGGGAGTTGCTTTTCAGAAACCACTGGGCGACCGGGAAGGGAAAAGCGGCGATGATCGAAGTCAGGAGAACTGCCTTGGCGTGGAATTTAAGGTCTGCGGTATTACAGAACCTCTATTCTCATAACTATACATAGCTCTTTTATAATTAACAACCGTGTATTTATGGGAAAGTGGCAGCTGCAGTATATGTAGCTGCTTTTCTTTGCATACGTCTGTCCGGAAATACGAGAAATAAAAGAGGAAAAACGAAATGAAAAGAAAATCCATGTTAGCTTTATTACTTGCAGTATCTATGACCTGTTCCATGACAGCAGCAACAGGCACAGTAGCATTTGCTTCTGATGACACAGCAACAGAAGAATCAGCTGATGACGCAGAAGCAACAGATGCTGCAGAAGCAGAGGACGTTTCCGATGATACAGCAGAAGCTTCTGATGATGATCAGAAAGCAGCTGACGAAGTAGCAGCCCTGATCGACAAGATCTATGTTCAGGAAAGAAATGACACAACTGATGAAGACTGCAAAGCAGCAAAAGAAGCATGGGACAAACTGACAGATGCTCAGAAAGAACTGGTTGAAGGTGAAGAAGCAAGCCCAGAGTATTTTGGACGTGATACAGGTGATGCTTCCAAAGATGATCCACGTAACCAGGACGAAATCGGTGAGAACGAAATTCTGGTAGTAAGCTTTGGTACATCCTTCAACGATAGCCGTGCAGAGGATATCAAAGGAATTGAAGATGCTCTTGCAGAAGCATATCCGGACTGGTCCGTAAGACGTGCATTCACAGCACAGATCATCATCAACCATGTAGAAGCAAGAGATGATGAAGCAATCGATAACATGCAGCAGGCACTTGACCGTGCAGTAGATAACGGTGTTAAGAACCTTGTTGTACAGCCTACACATCTGATGCATGGTGCAGAGTATGATGAGATGGTAGATGCTGTTAACGAATACAAAGATAAATTCGAATCTATTGCAATCGCAGAGCCAATGCTTGGTGAAGTAGGCGATGACGCTACAGTAATTAACGATGACAAGAAAGCAGTTGCTCAGGCAATCACAGATGCAGCTTGCCAGGAAGCAGGATTCGATGATATGCAGGCAGCAGCAGATGCTGGTACAGCATTCGTATTCATGGGACATGGTACATCCCATACAGCTAACGTAACATATGACCAGATGCAGACACAGATGGAAGACCTTGGATTCACAAACGCTTTCATCGGTACTGTAGAAGGTGAACCAGAAGATACAGCTTGCGAAGAAGTTATCGCAAAAGTTAAAGATGCAGGATTCAAGAATGTAGTCCTTCGTCCTCTGATGGTTGTTGCTGGTGACCACGCTAACAACGATATGGCTGGCGATGATGAAGATTCCTGGAAATCTCAGTTTGAAGCATCCGGAGCATTTGACAGCGTTGACTGCCAGATCGAAGGTCTTGGAAGAATCGAAGCAGTAGAAGATCTCTATGTAGAGCATACAAAAGCAGCTATCGACTCTCTTGGAACATCTGATGACGCAGAAGCAACAGACGATGCAGAAGCTACAGATGACGCAGAATCTACAGATGACGCAGCAGCTGATGATACTGCAACAGATGATGCAGCAGAGGAAACAACAGACGCTGAATAATCAATCGCTTAAAAGATTTTAAATATTGTCCAAACGAAAAACTGCCCGGAGAACTTGCAAAAGTTCCCGGGCAGATATACTATATGATAGAAAGGAATGAGACTTTTTATCATATAGTATATCTGCACTGGCAGGTTTAGTTTAATAAAAACGAAACAACTATTATAGGAAGAATATTTCATTTTATCTATTATTATAGAAGAAAAATATTTAACAGAAGAAAAACAAAAATTTATATATAAGACAAAGGAGTAACATCATGAAAAAACGTTCATTCACCTTATTAATGACAGCCCTTACAGTTTCAGCAACATTACTCGGCACAAGCCCAATCCTGGCAGAAACAAAAGATGATACTGCAACAGAAGAAACAGCAGATAAGGACGCAGCTGACACAGAAGAAACAGATGCGAAAGATGAAGAAAGCAAAGATGCAGACACATCCAAGGGAGATACCTTAGAGGATGGCACTTATACAGCAGAATTCGATACTGACAATGGAATGTTCCATGTGAACGAAGCAAACGACGGAAAAGGAACCCTCACAGTAAAAGATGGTCAGATGACTATTCATGTAAGCCTTGCATCCAAGAAAATCGTAAATCTGTTCGTCGGAAAAGCCGAAGATGCAAAAAAAGATGGCGCAGAACTCCTTGAGCCAACTACAGACACTGTTACATACAGCGATGGAATGACCGAAGAAGTATACGGCTTCGATATCCCGGTGCCTGCACTTGACGAAGAGTTCGACGTAGCCCTTATCGGAACCAAGGGCAAATGGTACGATCATAAAGTAAGTGTTACCAATCCTGTAAAAACAGATGATGCAGAAGCAGCAGATACCGAAGACACAGCTTCCAAAGATGCAGAAGACACAAAAGAAGACGCGAAAGATGACACAGAAACAGCAGACACAGAGAAAGACAGCAAAGACGAAAAAGGCAAAACATTAGCAGATCTTAACCTTGAGGATGGCGACTACACAATGGAAGTAACCCTCACAGGCGGAACTGGCAGAGCAACTGTTGATTCTCCTGCTGCAATCAAAGTAGAAGGCGACAAAGCCACAGCAACTATCGTATGGAGCAGCCCGAATTACGATTACATGCTCGTAGATGGCGAAAAATATGAGCCAGTCAATAAAGATGGAAACTCCACTTTCGAAATCCCGGTCAGTGTATTTGACGCAGAAATGGAAGTAACAGCTGATACAGTAGCAATGAGTACTCCTCATGAGATTGACTACACCTTAAACTTTGATTCCTCAACTGTCAAAGAAGCGAAAGCAAAAGACGCTGAATAATAGATACAAAAAACTAAATAAAGAAAATACATAAATCGGAAATATACAGTTATGAAAAAGAATATTTCAATTACAAAACTGCAGAAAACAATATTTCATGCTTTTCTGCTGATGGCGATGCTGCTGATCTGTACCGGCACGGTAAATGCAGCTGACAAAGACAGCACCAGTACTCCGGCAGATATCCCGGGACTGACTTATGATCACAGTATGGAATTATCCTATGCGCAGGAATTCAGCGTGGACTACTATAATGATGGCTACGCCCTTATCACTATTGATCAGGAAGGTCAGTTTCTGGTAGTCCCGGAAGGAAAGGAAGCACCGGAAGGTCTGGATAAAGATATCACAGTAATCCAGCAGCCACTGAATAACATTTATCTGGTAGCAACTTCAGCCATGGATCTTTTTCGTGCCATTGATGGCATTGACAGTATCCGTCTCTCCGGAACCAAGGAAAGCGGATGGTATATTCAGGAAGCCAAAGATGCCATGGAAGCCGGAAAGATGATCTATGCCGGTAAATACAATGCACCGGACTATGAACTGATCCTGAACGAGGGATGTGGTCTTGCCATTGAGTCCACCATGATCCATCATAACCCTGAGGTACAGGAGAAACTGGAGCAGTTTGGTATCCCGGTCATGGTAGAACGTTCCAGTTATGAGAGTCATCCTCTTGGCAGAACCGAATGGATGAAACTCTATGCAGTTCTCCTTGGAAAAGAAGATGTGGCAGAGAAAGCTTTTAAAGAACAGACAGACAAGCTTGACAAAGTCCTTGCATCTGACGATAAAGACACTGGCAAGACAGTAGCGTTCTTTTACATCAATTCCGTAGGCGCTGTCAATGTCCGCAAAAATAATGATTATGTGTCCAACATGATCGAACTTGCAGGCGGCAAATACGTCCCGGAAGACACCGGAGAGAGCGATAATGCCCTGTCCACTATGAATATGCAGATGGAAGAGTTCTATGCCAAAGCAAAAGATGCAGATTACATTATTTACAACAGCACCATTGACGGAGAACTTACAACCATTGACGAACTCCTTGCCAAGAGCAATCTTCTGGCAGATTTTAAGGCAGTGAAAGATGGAAATGTATGGTGCATAGGCAAGAACCTTTTTCAGGAAACAACAGAACTTGGAACTATGATCGAAGACATCCACACTATCCTGACAACAGATGATGATTCATTGGAAGAACTCAACTATATACATAAACTTAAATAAAAGAAAAATTCAAAGGATCAGACAGAGGGACAGTTATAAGTAAGTGTTGAAGGTGGATTGTGAATATTCGTTTAATAAGAAGGAATCCTGCAGACAGGATTTTAGTACAGGGGCAAAACTTGTAGTTTGCCCTTGTATTATATCTGAGTAAATAAGCAAATTTGCTCTTATCCATATAATTCGGGATAAGAGCATAGAAAACAAATAAAAGATAGAAGGAACAAGGACATGAACGACAAGAAACGTACAGCCAGATACTGGCTGTCATTTATCATACTGGCAGTTCTGCTGGTGATCTTATTTGTCTGGAACGTAAATGCCGGAAGCATTCACCTTTCCGTAGGCGAAATCCTGAATATTATATTCAGACATCAGGGGGACAGCACTGCCTATAATATCATATGGGAGATCCGTCTTCCGAGAATCCTGGCAGTTATCATCCTGGGAGGAGCACTTTCCGTTTCCGGATTTCTCCTGCAGACATTTTTCAATAACCCGATCGCAGGACCTTTTGTGCTTGGAATCTCCTCGGGAGCCAAGCTGGTAGTTGCCCTGCTGATGATCTTTTTCCTCAGCAGATCTATCTCTATGGGATCCGCGGCAATGATCATCGCAGCTTTTATTGGTTCCATGATCTCCATGGGATTTGTCCTGCTGGTGGCAAAGAAGGTCCACAATATGTCCATGCTGGTCATCAGTGGCGTTATGATCGGATATATCTGCTCCGCTGTCACAGACTTTGTGGTTACGTTTGCAGATGATTCCAATATTGTCAATCTCCACAACTGGTCTCTGGGAAGTTTTTCAGGAATGTCATGGGCGAATGTGCGGGTAATGGCAGTCGTTGTGCTGATCACGATGGTAATTGTGTTCTTCATGTCAAAACCTATTGGTGCATACCAGTTAGGAGAAGTCTATGCGCAGAACATGGGCGTGAATATCAAACTGTTTCGCGTGGCACTGATCCTGCTGTCAAGCATTCTGTCCGCCTGTGTGACCGCTTTTGCAGGACCAATATCCTTTGTGGGAATCGCAGTGCCACACATTGCCAAAAGCCTGCTCAAAACAGCCAGACCTCTCCTTGTGATCCCTGCGTGTTTCCTTGGAGGAGCAGTATTCTGCCTTTTCTGCGATCTGATAGCCAGAACTGTATTTGCGCCTACAGAACTCAGTATCAGCTCCGTAACTGCAGTGTTCGGAGCACCGGTTGTAATCTATATTATGATCCGCAGACAGCAGAGAATATAACCTGTTGGCAGAATGTACTTCCATCACCAAAAGCAATTTTCAATGGATTTTGACTCGTAACTGTGAGCGAAGATACTGAATAGTTACGAGCAAAGAAACAAATATAAGGAAAGATATAGAGAGAACATGGATAACAATACAAATAAAAAAGCGCCTGCGAAAGAGCCGTATTTTTTTCATACAGATCAGCTGACGGTCGGTTATGACGGTAAACCACTGATCAGAGAAATCAATATTCAGTTAAAAAAGGGTGAGATCCTTACTCTGATCGGCCCAAATGGAGCCGGGAAATCCACAATTCTTAAGAGTATTACCAGACAGCTTGCCACAATCAGTGGTACGGTTTATCTGGATAAACAGCTGATGAGTCAGATGTCCAACAAAGAAGTATCGCAGAAACTGGCAGTTGTTCTCACAGAGAGAATGCGTCCGGAATTAATGACCTGTGAAGATATCGTAGCAACCGGACGTTACCCTTATACAGGTACTCTGGGAATTCTTTCAGCAGAGGACAAGGTAAAAGTAAAGGAAGCCATGGAAACTGTCCATGCCTGGGACTTAAAAGACAGAGACTTTACAGCTATCAGTGATGGGCAGCGGCAGAGAATTCTCCTTGCCCGCGCCATTTGCCAGGAGCCGGAGATCATTGTATTGGATGAGCCGACTTCATTCCTGGATATCCGTCATAAACTGGAACTGCTCACAATTCTGAAACAAATGGTTCTGGGCAATCAGCTTACAGTCATAATGTCTCTTCATGAGCTGGATCTTGCACAGAAAGTTTCTGACAAAGTTATTTGTGTTCATGGAGAACACATAGAGAAATACGGTGCACCGGAGGAAATTTTTACCTCAGATTACATTCGAAATCTGTACGGCATTACCCGGGGAAGCTACAATGCAGCCTTCGGGTGCGTGGAAATGGAACCACCGAAAGGCACACCGCAGATATTCGTGATCGGAGGCAACGGAAGCGGAATTCCAATCTACCGGAAACTCCAGCGCCAGGGCATTCCTTTCGCAGCAGGTGTGCTTCATACAAATGATGTTGATTATCAGGTAGCCAGTGCTCTTGCAGCACAGGTAGTTGCAGAGAAAACATTTGAATGCATTTCACAGAAAAACTATGAAAATGCAGCAGAACTTATGAAGCAGTGTCAGAAAGTTATCTGCCCGCTGAAAGAGTTCGGCACCATGAACGCTGCAAACAAAGAACTTCTCAATCTAGCCCGGAAGCTAGGAATACTTGTAAAGGATATATAAACTCTGCAATACCATTTCCCATGTATATGTGCTATAGTGGATTTCATCAAACATCGTTACTGAGACAAAGTGAACAGTAATGAAAACATCCAAAGGAGAGGCACTATGGATAAGCTATATATCGTTATTCCTGCATACAACGAACAGGATAACATTGAGCTGGTCGTCAACGATTGGTATCCCATTATAGAGAAGCATAATGGGAATGGTCAGTCCCGCCTGGTGATCATTGACGACGGAAGCAAAGATTCCACATATGAGAAATTAAAACAATGCGCTGAAACACGACCGCTTCTGACTCCGCTGACAAAGCCAAACGGTGGACATGGAGCAACCGTGCTATACGGGTATAAATATGCTCTGAAGAACGGTGCAGACTACATATTCCAGACAGATTCCGATGGTCAGACACTTCCGGAAGAGTTTGAACCGTTCTGGAACCGCAGACAGAAATACGACATGGTTATCGGGTGGAGAAAGGACAGACAAGACGGATTTTCCCGTGTATTTGTGACCAAAACACTGAAATTAGTTATTCGTATCTGTTTCGGTGTAACTCTAACAGATGCAAACACTCCATATCGTCTGATGAAAGCGCAAACAATGCGCAGATACATTGCCCTGATTCCGAAGAACTTCAATCTTTCTAACGTTCTTCTGGCGGTAATCTACAAGAAAAAAGGATGTACCATCAAATATCTGCCTATCACTTTCCGTCCCCGCCAGGGAGGAGTCAATTCCATTAACATGAAGAAAATCTGCAAGATCGGAAAACAGGCAGTCATAGACTTCA
Organism: Blautia sp. HCP3S3_D9; assembly: GCF_052063845.1. Lineage (NCBI taxonomy): Bacteria > Bacillati > Bacillota > Clostridia > Lachnospirales > Lachnospiraceae > Blautia > Blautia sp. HCP3S3_D9. Next base: position 6,944 of record NZ_JBQHWS010000047.1, on the reverse strand, counting down.
TGAAATTAAACCGGATCATCCGCAACACCTGAAAAAAATCCACTTTTTTATCGCTGCCCGCATGTAGTTACATGACGGGCAGCTGCTTTTTTCTACGTATTATCAAGATGAATGTCGAATTATATCATAAAACGTCGGACGAATTCCATTGACTTTTAGAGGCATAAAAATTAAAATTAAACTCGAAATAGGACAGAAACCAACACACTACATTATGTGAAAAGATGTAACATAACTGCTAATACAACACAAGATATAGAAAATATATACGATTTTTTATTCTACATAACACAGCTGCGGCATCCAGAACAGGGAATGCCACAGTACGAAATCAACACACACGCAAATACAGAATATATCATATAAAGTAATGCAGTGAAGTAACAACATCAGATCACAGACACAGGATAATAGGAGAAAAGAGAATAATGAATACAATGAATGCGATGGAATTAACAGCAAATTACGAGGAGAAACTTGCTGCTCTCAAGGCGGAAATGAGTATGGCGGATAAATACATCCAGCAGGATAACAATGATCTTATAGAATTGGAGAACAGATATGAGAGATTAGATCTCCCGTATCCGGTAAAAAGATTCTTGGATGACTACATTGCATGCATGCAGACAAAATACGAACGTCTTGCAGATTTATGCTATCTGGCAGGAGAACGAGGACTTCTGGCAGGTACTGAATACAGAGCGGATAAGAAAATAGCTGCAATACGCTAGAGTACGTTACTGTTACAGTACATTCTTTTAAATCTCTTGTTTTATTTGGCGAAATAGGATATTGTAGATATGATATAGAAAAATTGGCAGATATGTTTCCATTTTTCTATTTTTTACGGCAGATAAGGAGAGATTAAATATGCATAAGAAGAGAGACATAATCGTACAGCTTGCGGAGATGACAGCACCAATGTAGTCTGTGAGGGCTATTCCAAGGCATTCCAGTACTTATGCGATCTCAGTGATATTACTTGTTATACAGTAAGCGGTATCATGAGCGGTGGAACTGGAGCAGGACCTCACATGTGGAATATTGTTGCAAATAATGGTAAATACTACCTGGCAGATATTACCAACAGCGATGAGGGTACAGTAGGAGCCGGGGGCGGGCTGTTTCTGGATACCCCACTCTCCGGAAGTATTTCCAAAGGCTATACATAGGCCACAGACAGCATAAACATGCATTATGCATACGATACAGATACGAAGAAATTATATGGAACAGGAAAGAATTCTATCCTTCTGATGACACAGGAGTCCTATTCGGCGGATGGCCTGACCGCAAAACCGGCAAAAACAACAATTACAGGCATATCAAACAAGACAGCCGGCAAACTTGTGATCAGCTGGAAGAAATCAAAAGGAGCAAAAGGATATGAGATTTACCGCCGTGCAGGAACTACCAATTCCTATGTAAAGGCAGCAGTGATCCAATCTGGTTCCACCATAAGATACACAAATATGAAACTGAAAAAAGGACACACATATTATTACAGAATCCGTTCCTATACATATGATAAAAACGGCGAAAAAGTATATAGTGGATGGTCCACTGTAAAAAGCCAGAAAGTAAAATAAAATGTCTCGGGGTTTTGGTGACCTTTGTTTATAAAAAAATCTTGAGGATATTATCAAAGAATAATGTTTGTGAAAGTATTTTCATAAAAACAGAGTATATCGTTTTGGGCGATTTTCTTGCCATAAGTGAAACATCATGCTACAATGAAACACGATATGGAAAGAAACACCCCGAAATCACAGGTTTCAGTCAGGGGCAGAAGAGATTTTGCCTCTGTTTTTTTGCATTATGATATCAGGGTCAAAAAATGGAAGAATCATTTTCATGTCTGTATGCATGATAGGAAATTTGAATCTCAGAACCGACAAACATGAGAAAAGAAGCGATTTATATAACAAATCTGCGAACTTTGAAGGTTTGAAGAATTCTTCAGGAGGAATATAGAAAATGTGTGGAATTGTAGGATTTACAGGTAATCATCAGGCAGCACCGATTCTGCTGTACGGTTTGTCCAGACTGGAATACAGAGGATATGACTCAGCAGGTCTGGCAGTTCGTGACGGAGAAGGTGATACAGCAATCATCAAAGCGAAAGGACGTCTGAAAGTTCTTGCAGACAAGACCAGCGATGGAGAGTCTGTTCCAGGTACATGCGGAATCGGACATACCAGATGGGCAACTCATGGCGAGCCATCTGAGACAAACGCACATCCGCATATGAGCGATGATGGAAATGTGGTAGCAGTCCACAATGGAATCATTGAGAATTATCAGGAGTTAAAGGACAAACTCATTCGTAACGGATATGAATTCTATTCATCTACAGACACAGAGGTAGCAGTTAAACTGGTAGACTATTATTATAAGAAATATCTCGGTACACCGGTAGATGCCATCAATCATGCAATGGTCCGTATCCGCGGCTCATATGCAATGGCGATCATGTTCAAAGATTATCCGGAAGAGATTTATGTGGCAAGAAAAGACAGTCCAATGATCCTTGGCGTAGAGAACGGTGAATCCTATATTGCCTCTGATGTCCCGGCAATCCTGAAATATACCCGCAACGTATATTATATCGGAAACCTGGAAATGGCCCGTGTCAGAAAAGGTGAGATTACTTTCTACAATCTGGACGGTGACGAGATCCAGAAAGAGCCAAAGACTATCGAATGGGATGCAGAAGCAGCAGAGAAAGCCGGATTTGAGCACTTTATGATGAAAGAGATTCATGAACAGCCGAAAGCAGTCCATGATACTCTGTATTCTGTACTCAAAGACGATCACATTGATCTTACAGAAGTAGGTCTTACAGAAGAGGATATCCGCAAAATCAGCCAGATTTATATTGTAGCCTGCGGCTCTGCGTACCATGTAGGAATGGCAGCTCAGTATGTAATTGAAGACCTGGCCAGAATTCCGGTACGTGTAGAACTTGCATCTGAATTCCGTTACAGAAACCCAATCCTGGATCCAAACGGACTTGTGATCATTGTCAGTCAGTCCGGTGAGACAGCAGACAGTCTGGCAGCACTCCGCGAAGCAAAGCAGAACGGTATCCGTACACTGGGAATCGTCAATGTAGTAGGTTCTTCCATTGCCAGAGAAGCAGATAACGTTTTCTATACCCTGGCAGGTCCGGAAATCTCCGTAGCAACCACAAAAGCATACAGCACTCAGCTCATCGCTTCCTATACCCTGGCAGTACAGTTCGCCAGAGTAAGAGAGCAGATTACAGAAGAGAAATACCAGCAGCTGATCACAGAACTGAAAGCCCTTCCGGATAAGATCACCAAGATCATCGAAGACGACAAAGAACGTATCCAGTGGTTCGCAGCCAAACAGGCAAATGCAAAAGACGCCTTCTTTATCGGTCGTGGCATCGATTATGCCATCAGCATGGAAGGCAGCCTGAAAATGAAAGAAGTCAGCTACGTACACACAGAAGCCTACGCAGCAGGCGAACTCAAACACGGCACCATCTCCCTCATCGAAGACGGAACCCTCGTAATTGGCGTCCTCACTCAGGATCATCTTTATGAGAAAACAGTCTCCAATATGGTAGAATGCAAGAGCCGTGGCGCCTACCTTATGGGCCTTACAACATACGGACACTATAATATAGAAGATACCGCAGACTTCACCGTCTACATACCAAAAACAGACCCGCACTTTGCAACTTCACTGGCAGTTATTCCGCTTCAGTTGCTGGGATACTACGTCAGCGTAGCTAAAGGTCTGGATGTAGATAAGCCAAGAAATTTGGCTAAGAGTGTAACTGTGGAATAATATAATGTAAAAATAATTGAAAGGGAGATTTGGCCATTTTGGTCAGGCTCCCTTTACAAAATTTAATCTTTTTTTCCAGCAAGGAGCGGGCAGCTGATGGAGGAATGAAGGCTGTGGATTTTGAAGATGCAGACACCACAGTCCACGCCAAGTATGCAGTAATCCTGGTCAACTATCCCGAAATATGTCGTTTTGTCCCATATCACTTGCAGCATTTCCTGAAATCTTGTATTTTATTAATAGAGAGATATCAGGGCTTGCAGCGTCACATGTTTAGCACCCATTGCAGTGGAACGAAAATGCGGGAGCTGCTTCGCGGTGAGGTAATTTGTAGATATCAAGTGAACGAAATATTGAGTAAAAACAAAGGATAAGGAGCGAGGAAGCATGTACAGAAGAAAAAGTTTTATCAGTTTGAGTTTAAGTCTCGTGCTGGCAGCAGGAACTTTGACAGCACCAATACTGGCAGCAGACGAGTTTACAGATGGGATGGGAGTAGAGTCACTTTCTAACACGGATCAGGTTCCATCTGCTGAGAATGGCACAGAACAAGAAACATCTTCAGCAAAAAATCAGGGAAAGTCAAATGCGGATGCAGATTTCAACGCCACAGTTTTTACAGATGGCGGAGAGAATAAAGCGATTTCAGGTGGTGACATTGCTGAATTCAATAGTGCAGATGATGGTATCACGGACAGCAATGTTACAGATAGCAGCATTACTGATGATACCGCAGCAGGAAATGATTTCACAGTCACAGAAAGAACCATACAGGAACTCCCGGATGGTTCTGTGCATGTAACAGAGAAAGTCAGTCTGAATACTGATACTTCATCAAACAATGATGAACTGTTTGGGGAGTATGCAAATCAGTTCTTCTACGAGAAAGATGCAGCTACAGCTCCTGCCACTTCTATTGGCGAGAGTGTTCTTTCCGGTGTACAGCAGGCTCTTTATGAAGAGATGAAAACAAAAGTAACCAATATAGCAGCAAAAGGTGGAAGCACAAAGTTCAAGGTCACTTCAGATCTGGGACTCCGCTGGCAGACTTCTGCTTCGGGAGCACGGTTAGAAAAGGAAGTATCACAGACTTTTGACAATCTGGATACAGACAAAGTTCTTAGCTGTCTCCGGACAGATTGTCCTTATGAATTATACTGGTATGAGAAAACGGCCAACACGGAGTGGAGCTACAATTATTCTGTATCAGTAAGTGGCGGTAAACGTATTGTCAGGATTACAGATCTGGAGGTATCCATGCCGGTATGCAATGGCTATGCATCCGATCAATATCGGGTAGATGCCAGCATGGTAAATATAGCAAAAGCATCGGCGGCAAATGCAAAACAGATTGTAAATGAATTCAAGAATTCGTCTGTGACAGAGAAACTGGTTGCTTATAAGGAAATGATCTGCTATCTGACAGACTATAATGATGAAGCAATGTCGGATTCTTACGCAGACGGCTATGGTGATCCGTGGCAGCTGATCTGGGTGTTTGACGGAGATGACTCTACGCAGGTAGTCTGCGAGGGTTATTCAAAAGCATTCCAGTACCTGTGTGATCTCAGTGATATTACCTGTTATACAGTAACCGGAGATATGGACGGCGGAACCGGTGCCGGACCTCATATGTGGAATATTGTAGAGCAGGATGGCAGATACTACATGGCAGACATCACAAACAGTGATAAAGGTACAGTAGGAGAGGACGGAGATCTTTTCCTTAATACTCCATCTTATGGCAGTGTTTCAAAAGGTTATACTTATGAAACCGAAAGCGGCAATATATATTTCAAATATGATAAGGATACCCGAGACACCTACGGAACCGGTGCAAATTCTGTTCTGCAGATGACAGATAAAGCTTATGATGTTGACAACAATACCGTGAAGCCTTCTAAACCGGTTATCAGTGGAATATCCAATAAAGTTGCAAAGAGGTTGACAATCTCCTGGAAGAAATCCCAGAATGCAAAAGGCTACGAAATCTATCGCAGAGCCGGCACTACAGGTTCTTATAGAAAAGTAGCAACCATCAAATCCGGAAATACTGTAAGATACACTAACACAGGATTGAGAAAAGGAACGAAATACTATTACAGAATACGGGCATATTCTTATAATGCGCTGGGAAAGAAAGTGTATAGTGGATGGTCTGCTGTGAAGAATAAAGTGTCCAGATAAGTATTTTATAAATGAAGTCATTAAAAGAGCCAGGAAACCAAATCGGAAGTTTCCTGGCTCTTTTAGAAATCTCATTATTTATCAATAACCTCAATTGGCGTCTCATCCTTCGCATCGAGATTATCAATATACTTCCGCGTCTCCTTAACAATCACATTAGAAAGCAAAAGCACCGCCACAAGGTTCGGGATTGCCATCAGAGCGTTCAGGATATCTGCAACAGTCCATACCAGATTCAGCGAAATAACCGGTGCAATAGCGGCAACAGCAATGTAAAGAACACGATAAGGAATCAGTCCTTTTTTGCCTGCAAAATATTCCACGCATCGTTCGCCATAATATGCCCATCCAAGAACCGTAGAATATGCGAAAGAAATAATTCCAACCACCAGGATCACAGGTCCAAGAACTGGAATCTGCTGAAAGGCCAGAGTCGTAAGTACACCGCCATCTGTAATATTTCCCATATCAATAGTAGGATTTTTCATAATACTGGTAACCAGAACAAGGCCAGTCATAAGACATACAACAACTGTATCCCAAAAAGTTCCGGTACTGGAAACAAGAGCCTGGCGAACTGGATTTCTTGTCTGGGCAGCAGCTGCGGCAATTGGAGCAGAGCCCATACCAGATTCATTGGAAAAAAGTCCTCTGGCAATTCCATACTGCATAGCCATCATAATACCGCGTCCTACCAGACCACCGGCAGCAGCACCAGGTGTAAACGCCATATTGCAGATCGTTTTGACAGCAGGGAGAATAAAATCATAATTAATTCCCAGAATAACCAGACATCCAAGCACATAAAAGAATGCCATAAAAGGAACCAGCTTTTCGCATACTGTAGCAATTGATTTGATGCCGCCAAAGATAACAAGTGCAGTCAGAGCAGCAACTGCAATTCCGATAAATGCAGGCGAAATATTCAGGTTCTCGTT
>NZ_JBQHWS010000046.1:0-28961 GCF_052063845.1 Blautia sp. HCP3S3_D9 | reverse complement strand
GTAACAAACATCTTGTGTGGAGAAAACGGCAGCAGTGCAGTATTCGGTCCACAGAAAGGTGCAACCCCATCCATGATCATGCAGATGGACAAATGGTTGGAAAACTATGCCGCACTTACAGAGAAGAAATACACAAAAGCTAATGCACACCAGGCTGGTACAGGTGCAGCAGGCGGACTTGGGTTTGCATTCTTAAGCTTTACCAATGCGGTTCTGGAATCCGGGATTAAGATTGTTTTAGAGGAAACCGGGCTTGAGAAATATATGGAAAATGCAGACATCGTAATTACAGGAGAAGGCCGACTGGATGGTCAGACTGCAATGGGCAAAGCACCCGTCGGAGTTGCCCGTCTGGCAAAGAAACATGACATTCCTGTCATTGCTTTTGCAGGAAGTGTAACAAAAGAAGCCGTTGCCTGCAACCAGAACGGAATCGACGCATTCTTCCCAATCCTCAGAGGTGTGGTGACACTGGAAGAAGCCATGAAACCGGAGAATGCAAAAGCCAACATGACTGATACTGTAGAACAGGTATTCCGCCTATTAAAAACTGCAGAAAAAAACGGTTGATAATTTTAGGCAAATATTCATAAAAAAAGTTCCGGTAATCTATCTGAGTAGATATCCGGAACTTTTGGGTTAATTGAGTCAGGTAAGTAGTAAATGCGTATAATTTATTGGTTTGACTAATAATGCTTCAAGTCAGGCGGATATTCGCAATTGAAGCAGGGGATTTACCTGATTCGGTTAAAATACGATTACTATTGAATTATTGAAACATGTTTTGGAAATTCGAAAACAGATCAGATAGTGATCACATAAGCTCTGTTCCCTTTATAATATGGGCGACCATCCACACCACTCAGGTCATAACTCATGCGGTAATACCGTTCAATATTTCCAGTGCCTTTTGCCCAGTTTGGATCGCAGACTTCTCCTTTGATCTCGGCCCATCCATGTCCACCGGAGGAGATAACCTTGGCTTCATATCCGACAGCATTTGCCAGATAAGCGAACGCAGATGCAAAGGCAAAACAGTCACCGCGTCCACGGTAAAACATGTCTTCGGCATAGCTGACATCCCAGTTAGAATAATAGTAGCGGAAGTCATAATCATTGCCTGTACCGCCGTATCCATAGCTGACGGCTTTCAGATAACATCTCCACAGTTTCTCTGGTTTGGACATATTTCTCTTAGTTGAATGACGCATGATCTGGTTGGCAGTGACCATAAGATTCAATTTTCGTTTCTCTTCACTGTTATAACGTGCCTTTCCGCTCTTGGTAAGGTAAATTCCATTGACGCGCTGGGAAGTTACCATATAAGCGTAGGAACCATTACGGATCTGGAAGAAATAATAGTCTCCTTTGATCTTCTGCCAGCCATTCTGCTGGATTCCCTTTTCATTAAAGTAATATTTTTTTCCTTTAATGGTGACCAGTCCCTTTACTGTGTGACCGTCTTTATCATAGTAATAGATATTTCCGCTTGGTTTGTGGTCGAATTTGCTGCGGATCTTAGATGCTGCAGATGCGGAAACCGGGAACATCAGACAGCAGCAGATGGCAAGAAGAATTGCCGAGATAGAGAATACTTTTAACTTTTTCATGGGACACCTCCGTTTATTTGTTGAAACAGGTGTATGCTTTTTTATTCATGTGAATAAATCTGACATCTTGTGAATATCTGAAAGAATTGCCTGTCTCAATTGTAAGATATACTTTATTATATAAGACGATTTCACTTTGCGCAATACACAAATAAGTGAGTATTTAGTTACTGTTCACTTTGTGCCCAGCAACAGCATTTATCCAAATCTGATACAGTAAGTCTCCTTCGAACAGCAATAAGCGGTCAGATACCAGTTATAAACGAACAGCAAATATAGATTGCCAATATTGCTTTAAAGGGGAAATTTTACGGTGATAATCATGTAATGAAATAAAATGCATAAAAAACCCCCTTTAAAAAAGAATTTCTCCCCTCTTTTGCACAAATAAAAAATGCCGTATGATTATGACATAGAAAAAAAGAACAAAAAAACAAAGACAAAAAAGCTTTGAATGGGGGAAAATATATGAACGAAGTCATTGTCTCCATGAACAATATAAGCAAGACTTTCCCGGGTGTTAAAGCTCTGGATAATGTACATTTTGAGTTACGGTCAGGAGAAGTTATGGCACTGCTTGGTGAAAATGGTGCAGGTAAATCGACACTTATGAAAATATTGAGTGGCGTTTATACCAGAGATGGTGGTACCATGGAGATATTCGGAAAGTCATATGATGACTTAACACCGAAGCAGGCACAGGAAGCAGGCGTTGCCATTATCCATCAGGAATTGAACATGTGTAAGCATTTATCAGTAGCAGAGAATATGTTCCTTGGTCGTGAGATGGTTGCAAAAGGGATCCTGGACAACAGAAAAATGCGTCAGGAAGCAAGAAATATCCTGAACGAACTGAAAATCGACATTGATCCGGATCAGACAGTCGGAGATCTGCCGGTATCCAAACAGCAGATGGTTGAGATTGCCAAGGCATTATCCATCCATGCGAAGATCCTGATCATGGATGAGCCGACCTCAGCGCTGACAGCAAGAGAGATTGAAGATTTTTTCAGGATTATCAAAGATCTGAAAGCACAGGGATGCGGAATCGTATACATATCACATCGACTGGAAGAACTGGCAGAGACACTGGAGAAGTTGAAGAGCAAGATAGGTCAGAAGAGAGAATCTGAGAGGGATAAAGAAGTACTGATCCAGCGGGCACAGAAAAATGAGAATCATATGAGAAGTGAATTTGTTCTGGCTTTATTTGGTGGGGATTTTGCAAAAAATCAGAATACACTTACAGAGGAAGTTGTGGAAGATACCTACCATATCTATCTGAAACCAGGATTTATCCAGGCGTTCTGCCTGAAGATGGATTGTGAGGAGAATGCACTTGGAAATTCATCGGTTGAAGTACTGAAGGATAAAGCAAAGGAGATCCTTGAGAGGAATCTGAAGGATAAATGCCTGGAGCTGGCAATGGAAATCAGGGGATTTTACGGTCTTGGATTTGTAAATTATGAGGGCAGATATCAGGATGAGATCCGTCGTGTGCTGAAGAATGCGCTCAATCAGATTGAAATACAGAAAGCAATTTTTAAATAGGTGGATTTCTCCATATCACTGGGAAGTGCATCAAAAGAACTCCGGGAACTGCCGGACTCTGCACAGGAAGCCCAGAAGCTGATCTATCAGAGGCTTGTGAAAGGAAGTGGACGTCTTCTGGAATATATGGGGGAAGAGAATTCCATGCAGGGTGAGAAAATGCTGGACCGATATCTGCGGGAGATTACCCATGCAGCGGAAACACTCAGCACAGAACTGGCAGATCAGGCAGCAGAATATCTGCAGGAGAAAGTCCGTACGATCAGAAATCCAAGGGGATGCGAGATTCAGGAACTGATATCCTGTGCCGCAGATATTTTTGGAGCCTGTGTACAGATGCAGGACAGATTGGCAGAACTTGAAAAATTCAGGAAACAATGTGAACAGTGTTCCAGTGTGGACAGACTGATCATCTGTGTTTCGGATGATGGAGTAGGAATGGATGAGGAGAAACTGGCGGCGCTGAACAGAAAGCTTGGAAGGGCAAATGACTCTCTGAATTCTTCAGAAGAAGAAAAAGGCGGCATTGCACTTGTAAATGTAAACAACCGTATTCATCTGATCTTTGGTGACGAATACGGAATGCATGTATATTCTGTGCCGCAGAGGGGAACAGATGTGGAGATTACCATTCCTCTCACAGAGAATGACAGAGAGGTAAAGAACCGGAGTGTGCTGAAATGAGAAAAGAAATTTTCAGAATGGAAAGAGTCACCTATAAAGAAGCAGAGATTACCCGTCTGGAAGACTTCAATCTTCAAATTTATGAAGGAGAGATTATGGGAATGGTGCCGTTTAACGGTTTTGGAATGGCAGCATTTCTGGAACTTCTTCAGACGAATCTTCCTATTTATGATGGTTATATTTATTATAACGGAGAACTGGTCAATTTCTGGAAAAAATCGCTGGGAACACATAATCGGATAGGCATTATACAGGCAAAGAGTTCTCTGGTGGAAACTATGACGATTGCTGATAATGTGTTTGTTATGCGTCCGGGATTTAAACAGGAACTGATCCGGACAAAGCTTCTTAACAGGCAGTTGCAGCCATTTTTAAAAGAAATTGGAATTGAGATACCGGCAGATGCGAGAATTGAAAATCTGTCGGTTTTTCAGCGTGTGGTGATAGAATTGCTGCGTGCAGTAGTGGCAGGCAGTCACTTGATCGTGTTGGAAGAAATCGGTGCGTTGATCAGTTACAGAGAACTGAGACAGCTTCATGAGATTATCAGGCATTATGCTTCCAAAGGCTTTTCTTTTCTTTATATCTGTCCGCATTTCGAAGAAGTAAGTAATATCTGTGACAGAGCAGCTATGCTGACGAACGGAAGGATCTGGAAAATTATTTCCAGAGATATGCTGCGGGTAGAAGTGAGGGAAGTTTATTCTTATACAGAGGAATATGACAGGATGGTCCGAAATCATCTGCAGAAAAGAGAACAAAATGGCAAAAAAACAGAAGAAATCCTGAAATGGAAAAGTTACAGTGAGTCAGCAGGGAAAGAAATTTCTTTTCCAATATATAAGGGAGAATACCTGGCAGTCCAGATCCATGAAAACAGGATTCTGCAGGAAATGACAGAGATTTTAAAGGAAGATTTTTACGGCAATGCGAAAATGTCTGTGATACAGGAATCGCCTACAGTGAGTATGATTTTTCCAGAACTGGATTATATGGATAATTTGTGTATGGCTTTGTCCCGAAGGATGGGAAATCTCTGGCCAAATCACAAAATAAGAAATAACATTCGGCAGGAATATAGTGAAAAATTAGGAAATGAAGTATTTGAGATGCCTGTGGAGGCGTTGAGTGAGAAGCAGAAATACCAGTTAGTCTATTCCAGAGTGATGCTTCAGAATCCACAGATCGTTTTCTGTGTGAAACCATTTAAAGGGGCAGACCTTACTCATCGAATGGTGATATGGAAACTTTTGGAAGACTTTCTGGATAAAGGAATTACAGTTGTGGATCTTTCTTTGAATTTATCGGATTCTTTATCACTGGCAGATCGGCTGCTGCTGATCCAGACAGATGGAAGAATCCGGGAAATATGCAGAGAAGATTTTGCATCTGTTTCCCGACAGATTCCATGGAGACATGTGTATAAAGAAAATTCACCTCTGGCGGATAAATGAGAATTGTTACTGAGAATTAACAGAAGACGGGTTATTGCGCGGATACAGTTTGTGGTGTATAATTAATCGCAATAGGCTTTGTGGACAGCAGCACTGTAATTTAAAGCAAGGATATAAGGTGGACAATTTTGAAGAAGACGATAGAAGAACTATTAAGTGGAAAATTCAGATACGAACATCCGCAGCTCATTTTTTCACAGGATAAGATAGAAGTGACTCTGAAGGCAGGAGACGTGTATAAAGGAGAGCTGTATTTTGGAGCAGAGGATGACCAGAGAATTCGTGGATATATTACCTCTTCTAACAGACGCGTGGTGCCGGGGATAGAGAAATTTTCGGGAACTGCCGTGAGACTGCAGTACGGAATTGATGGCGTAGGAATGCGTCCGGGTGAGAGACACGAAGGATGGATCTGCTTTACGACCAATATTGGAGAATATAAGCTGCCGTTTCTGATCCAGACGGAGAAAGCAGAACTGAAGAGTATAGCCGGAGAAGTTCCGGATATGGATACTTTTGCAGAGATTGCGAAAGATGATTTCAAGGAAGCATACCGCATTTTTACAGATAGTAAATTTGAACTTCTCTTAAAAGACGCTGATAAGAAAGAGAAAGCTCTCTATAGAGGACTTTCCAGACAGCCGGTAACTTTCCAGAATGTAGAAGAATTTCTCATCGGAACAGGAAGAAAAGAACCTGTAAAGATTGAACTGAAAGCAGACCATAACAGCTTTTATGATATCAGTGAATCTGTTAGGGAATCTTTTGTCATTCAGAAGAGCGGATGGGGACATCTCAGACTGGATGTGGAGACAAAGGGAGATTTTCTGGAGGTTTCCAGACATGTGGTTACGGATGAGGATTTCATAGGCAGTTATTATCAGGTAGAATATGTGATCCATAAGGAGAGATTGAAGAAGGGCCGTCAGTTTGGCGAAATTATCGTAAAGAGCCCTTATCAGCAGCTGACTTATCAGATTACCGCATCTGTAGAACCGAAAGTGCAACTTCGAACGGAGATTCATGTGAAGAGGCACAAACTGGAATTGCTACGTGATCTGCTGGAATATTCCTGCAGGAGAATGGACAGCAAAACATGGATTGGAAGCAGCCGATTTGTGATCAATCAGCTGAAAGAAGAGGGCTGCGATTATCCGGAATATCAGATTTATGAAGCATATCTTCTTTATATGGAAGGGGAAGTAGAGCAGGCCAGAGAGCTTCTGAAAACATTTAAGAATCAGAATTTTACCAGAGAGAATCTGGAACTGGCAGGTGCGTATCTGTATCTTTGTTTTCTTACCGGATTATATAAGGATAAAGAGCAGGCAGCCAGACGCCTGCGCAATTTCTTTCTGCAGAAAGAAGATAGTTTCCTTCTGTTTAAACTCTGGCTGGAGATGAATCCGGAGGATCAGGGATCACCTTCCAGACTTGTTTTTATGATGGAGGAGCTTTTTGACAGGGGATGTAGAAGTCCGTTCCTTTATCTTGAAGCGTGGAATTATATCAGTAATGATACGTCGCTTCTGCATAGAATGAGCAGTTTCTGGACGCAGGTGTTTTTGTTTGCAGGTCAGAAAGGTCTTCTGACAGAAGAACTGGTGATGAGATTTGCTTATCTTACCGGATATGAGAGAGAATTCAGCAGAAGTATGTACAGAGCACTGGCGCTGGGATACGATGCCTTTGAATCGGATGATACACTGGAAGCAATCTGCCGATATATCATGCTCGGAGATCCGCGGAAACAGGAATATTTCAGATGGTTTTCTCTGGCAGTGGAGAAAGGAATCCGTCTGACAAGACTGTATGAGTATTATGTGGAAACAATGGATACTTCTTATCAGAGAGAACTTCCGAAGCCGGTTCTGATGTATTTCACATATAACAATACATCTCTTGGAGATGACAAGAAAGCATTCATCTATGCAAGTATTATAGGCAATAAAGAGCGACAGCCTCAGACATATGCCGATTATCGTGATCATATGAAAGTTTTTGCCATGCGTAAGGCAAAAGAGGGACGCATGAATGAGAATTATGCAGCTCTTTATCAGGAATTTCTGAACAGTCCGAAGACAGAAGGGCAGGCAGAACTGCTTGCGCAGAAGATGTTTACCTGCAGACTGTATTGTGATGACAGAAAGATCCGCTATGTGATCGTGCGTCATGAACAGCTTAGAGAAGAAGAGAACTATCCGTGCATTCATGGTGTGGCTTATCCAAGAATTTATACAGATGATGCAGTGATCTTATTCCAGGATGAGAAGCAGAGACGCTATGCGGCAACTGTAGATTATAATGTCAAGAAATTATTTAATGAACGGGAAATGATCGACAAAGTTCTTGCCTTTGATATCGAAGAAAAAGGATTAGTACTTCATTGCAGTGAGAATGCAGAGCCAGATGCACTTAATCTGAAAGTATTTCAGAGAATTCCGGATACAGAGGGATTTTCGGATGAATACCAGAGAAATATCAGGGAGAAATTGTTGGTATATTATGCGGAGCATATCTGTGAAGAGGATATGGACAGTTATCTGAAACAGATGGATTACCGAAAGTTTGCAGAAGTGGACCGTACGGGACTTCTGGAAGTACTGGTCGGCAGAGGTCTGTACAGACAGGCGATGTCAGTTGTTTCAGAGTATGGATATGAAGGAATTTCTATAGAGAGCCAGCTTAAACTGACCAGCAGGATGCTGACAAGATGTGAGATGGAAGAGGACGATGAACTACTTGCACTTGCATCTGATGTATACAGACATGGAAAATATGACGAAGTGATCCTGAAATATCTGATGGATTACAGATTTGGTCCGATCGACGAGCTAATGGCAGTGTGGAAAAGTGCTCAGGGATTTGAAATGGATACCTATGAACTGGAAGAGAAACTTCTTGGTTTACTGATGTTCACAGCAGATTTCCGCAAAGAGGGAGAGAAGATTTTGGAGGACTATGTCCATCACAGTGGAAAAGAGCAGATCACAGGCGCATATCTTACACAGGTGGCATATGGAACTTTTGTAAGGGAATATCCGATGAGTACTTTTGTGAGAGGACAGCTGGAATACGTATACAGAGAGAAATGGCCGGTTGATTTTGTATGTAGCCTTGCTTTGCTGGAAGCTTATTCAAAGGAGAAGAATCTGGATGAAGAACAGCTTCAGAATGTAAAAGAAATCTTGCAGAAATGTGTGAAGAATGATATGCGGTTTGCATTCTTTAAGAAGCTTCCAGTATCAGTTCTCAGTCCATATCAGTTGGATGATAAGACTTTTGTGGAATATCATACAGACCCGGATGCAAAAGTTACTCTTTATTATGCGTTGGATGCTGGACTTGGAAATCAGGTGAAATACCAGACTGAGCCGCTCCGAAACTTATATGAAGGTATTTACTCAAAAGCATTTACACTGTTTTATGGTGAAACATTGAGATATTATTTCAAGGCAGAGAAGGGTGATCAGGTAAATCAGACACAGGAACGCGTAATTACCATGAGTAAGGTTGAGGGTGCGCCTGTAAGTAAGTATCATATGATCAATCAGATGCTTTCTGCACGCAGACTGGACAAGAACAAAGAAGTGCTTTCTCAGATGAAGAAGTATCTTCGCCAGGAGCAGTATGTGCAGAACATGTTTGGGATTGAGAAGGAAGGACAGGATCAGATTACTCTGAAACCAGGAGGAATAAATGAACGAAATTCGTGATATAATTGTTGGAATTGATTTTGGCAGAGAATATTCGCAGATCTGTTATTATGATCGAAAAGGAGATGAAGCCAGATCTCTTTCTATGAAAGTAGGCGGAAGTCAGGATGAAGCGCCGAGCTGTCTTTGCTGGAGACCGGAGCAGAAAGACTATTGTGTAGGTCTTGAAGCAGAGTATTTTGTCCGTGAGAAGGGCGGGATCATGATCGACAATGTTTATGGGCTCTGCGAGAAGAGAGATTCTGTTCTGATCGAGGGAAGAGAGATTGCGCCCTGGGAAATCCTTGCGCAGTTTTTGCAGGGAATGCTGAAATTTCTTGGAGTGACAGAGTTGACCAGAAATATCAAGTGTGTAGCTGTGACACTTCAGAAACTGACAGTGATTCAGGTTGAGAACTTTCAGAAAGCGTTTGAATCACTTGGATTTCCGCATGAGAAATATATGCTTCTGGATTATGGAGAAAGTTTCTTCTATTATGTATTATCCCAGAAGAGAGAAACCTGGAACCGAAGTGTTGCCTGGTATACATTCAGACAGGACGGCGTATCTTTCCGCAAGATGACCATGAACGGAGCAACGAAACCAGTTACAGTAAAACTTGAGGAAGCCGTAGAGACATCTCTACCTGAGGATGGAGAAGAGAGAGACTCTGAATTCTGTAAATTTGCGAAGAAAACTCTCGGAAAGGATTTGTATTCCAGTATTCAGATCACTGGTGAAGGATTTTCACAGGACTGGGCAGAACAGTCAGTCAGACTATTGTGCTATCAGAAACGCAAAGTTTTTTATGGAAATAATCTCTTTGCGAAGGGAGCCTGCTCTGCAGGGAAAGAGAGACTGGAGAATAAGGCTCTGAAAGGATATCGTTTCTTAAGTGAATCTCTGATTATGGCAGACGTGGGTATGGAGATGAGAGTGATGGGATCTCCGACCTATTATCCGCTGATCGAAGCCGGAAACAACTGGTATGACAGCAAAGCATCCTGCGAATTTATCCTTGATGACACAGAGGAGCTGGTTTTCGTGGTAAGTACTTATGACAGACCGGAGAAGAGACGGGTAGGTATGATGCTGCCTGGCATCCCGGTACGTCCAAACAAGACTACCAGACTTCTGCTGGAATTACAGTATGTTTCTGCAACAGAGTGTAAGGTGACGGTAAGTGATCTGGGATTTGGAGAGATGTTCCCTTCAAGCGGCAAGACCTGGACAGAAACTGTAGAATGGTAAAGGAGATGGATGAATGAGCGGATATATTTTATGTCAGACAAAGAAAGCAGAGCATCCGTATTTTATTGAGAATATCAGTATGAATATCTATTCTATAGAAGAACTCTGCTATTATCTGTACCACAATCTTTACCTGGCAGATCATACGATCTTTAATGAAGAATTATGTACCTGGATCAAGGAGGAACTGGAACTTCCGGCACTGGCAGCAAAACTGAAACAGAGTCTGGAGAGAAATGTAAGTGCAGAGGATATGCTGTATCCGATTTTTAAAGAGATCAATTATCTGACTTATGAAGAGATGAAGGAACTTAACAGTCAGCTTGCAGCACTTGGCAAAGAGCGTACAGCAGTCCGTCAGAAGAGAAAAGGGGATGCTCTGGTTGAGAATGGGATGTATGTAAATGCGATCCAGATATATCAGAAGATTCTGGAGAGAGATGACCTTGCTGAGCAGAGAGCCGGATTTGAGGCTTCTGTGGTGTATAATCTTGGATGTGCATACAGTTATCTTTTTCAGATGGAGAAGGCAGCAGAATGCTTCTTACTGGCTTATCAGAAAGAGCAGTCGGTAAAGAACCTGCAAGCTTATCTGCTGGCATACAGAAGTATTCATGAAAAAGTGGACTATGACAAAATACTGTTAGATCTTAAAGTAGAAGAAGGATTGGGAAAAGAAGTCAGGGAGAGTGTGAAACAGGCACTGAATTCTTTTGCCGGAATTCCAGAGAAAAAAACAGAAGAAGAGAATCTGGACGGGCTGCTTGAAACGCTTACCAGAGAATATCACAGAAGTACAGGATCATGAGTAAAAAAGAACTGCAATAGCGGTTCTTTTTTAAACTTGACAGAAGAGAAAGTGTGTGATAGGATTAACACATACTTTCACATGGTAGAGTGGCTATGTGATAAATAACAAAACAGATAAAGAGGAGATATTTATCATGAAAAAGAGATCTTTAGCAGTACTTATGGCAGGGATTATGGCAGCTTCTATGATGACAAGCGTTGTTTCTGTATACGCAGATGCTGACAGCAAGACATTAACTGTAGGATTTGACGCAGAGTATCCTCCTTTCGGATATAAAGACGATAATGGAGATTATGTAGGTTTCGACCTTGATCTTGCACAGGAAGTATGTGACAATCTTGGTTGGGAACTTGTAAAGAAACCAATTAACTGGGATTCTAAGGATATGGAACTGAATTCCGGTTCTATCGACTGTATCTGGAACGGATTTACAATTAACGGACGTGAGGATGACTATACATGGTCAGATCCATATCTGAACAATGAGCAGGTAATGGTTGTTGCTGCTGATTCAGGAATTGAGAAGCTGGAGGATCTGGCTGGTAAGAATGTAGTCGTACAGGCTGCTTCTGCTGCACTGGATGCATTAAACAGCGATGACAACAAAGATCTGACAGCAAGCTTTGGTTCTCTGACAGAGAATCCTGATTATAATACAGCATTTATGAATCTGGATTCCGGAGCAGCAGATGCGATCGCAGTAGATATCGGTGTTGCCAAATATCAGCTTTCCCAGAGAGAAGAAGGCAAATATGTGATCCTTGACGAGCCGATCCAGAGCGAACAGTATGGTATTGGTTTCAAGAAAGGTAATGATGAACTGAAAGATACTGTATGGGCAGAAGTTCTGAAACTGTATGATGCAGGTGAAGTTGACAAGCTTGCAGAGCAGTATGAAGTTGCAGATATGCTTTGCATCGGAAGTGATGATGAAGAATCTGCAGACAAGAAAGATGATACAGCAGATGATGCTGATGCAGATGTTTCTGAGACAGAAGATACAGAGGAAGCTGCAGAATAGTACACTGTGCCTGATCGCTGTGGTCAATGAATCACTGTTTATAGATTGAACAATATAGAGATAAAATAGTGATAATGTAATGGCGATGATAAAAAGTAATGATACAAGAGGACGGGTTTGTGCAGGTCTGTCCGTATTATAAAAGGAATGGAGGGTACATTTTGTGCACCCTCTTTTCTTACTGTACAGGAGAAATTTTTTGGAGGAAAAGTTATGTCTTTAAGTGTAATGCTGCAGCAGCTTGCCAGTGGTATGGTAGTTTCTGTAGAGATTTTTGTAGTGACATTGATTTTTTCGCTTCCATTGGGACTGCTGATCTGCTTCGGCAGAATGGCTAAGAATCCGGTGATCCGTGGAATCGTGTCTGCCTACATATCAGTTATGAGAGGAACTCCGCTGATGCTGCAGTTGATGGTAGTATATTTCGGACCGTATTTTATTTTTGGAATCCGTATTTCCATGGGATACAGTCTGATCGCGGTATTTATTGCATTCAGTATCAACTATGCTGCATATTTTGCAGAGATTTACAGAGGCGGTATTGAATCTATTTCTGCAGGACAGTATGAAGCTGCGAAGATTCTTGGATATAGCAAAGTACAGACATTTTTCAGGATTATTCTGCCGCAGGTGATCAAGAGAATCCTTCCGCCTGTGACAAACGAGGTCATCACGCTAGTAAAGGATACGTCACTGGCGTTCGTGGTTGCAGTTGCGGAGATGTTTACCATTGCAAAGCAGATCGCAAGTGCACAGACAACCATGATGCCGTTCGTGATCGCAGCGGTGTTCTATTTTATCTTTAACCTGCTTGTTGCAATCGTGATGGATAAGCTGGAGAAAAAACTGAATTATTATCGTTAAGAGTCAGGCCGGGAAAAAGTTTTTATTTCCCGGCAGTTTTAACAAATCAGGGAAATGACAAAGTGGATGATGTTGTCTGTCTGATCTGAAAAAAATATCATTACTGTTCACAAACGATGTTCTGTAAATTGTATTACCAAACGCAGAGTGAACAACCAAATATCATATTTGAGAGGAAAATTATTATGGTATTATTTGAAATGAAACATATAAAGAAGAGCTTTGGAAGTCTGGAAGTATTGAAAGACATTTCTCTTCAGGTAGAGGAAGGTAAGGTTTTAAGCATTATCGGTCCTTCCGGTTCCGGTAAATCCACACTTCTTCGCTGCGCAACAGGGCTTGAGGCACCGGACAGTGGTGAGATCATCAAGCAGGGAGATGTGGGACTGGTATTCCAGAATTTCAATCTTTTTCCGCATTTTTCCGTATTAAAAAATATTACAGATGCGCCGATTAGAGTGCAGAAGAGAAAGAAAGAGGAAGTTTATGCGCAGGCAAGAGTGCTGTTGAAACAGATGGGACTTGCTGACAGAGAGAATGCATATCCGTTCCAGCTTTCCGGTGGACAGCAGCAGCGTGTATCCATTGCCCGTGCATTGTGCATGAACCCAAAGATCCTGTTCTTTGATGAGCCGACTTCTGCACTTGACCCGGAACTGACAGGTGAGATCCTCAAGGTAATCAAAGACCTTGCTGCAGAACATATTACAATGGTGATCGTTACTCATGAGATGACATTTGCAAGAGATATTTCCGATCATATCATCTTTATGGACAAGGGGCTGATCGCAGTAGAAGGAAGTCCACAGGAGGTATTTGCCTCAGATCATGCACGAATGAAAGAATTTCTTGGTAAATTCCATCAGGGATAAGGTTTTTGTAGTTGCTTTTAGAAGAATGATGTTATATAATTTCAACGTACGTACTGATGTGTCGGTCTGCCGACATTTCAGAACAGGTACAGAAACGAAATAAAAAAGGATAAAGTCCTATAAGAAACAGGAGAGTGAAGATGAGTACAGACAGATATGTAAGTCCTTTATCAGAACGTTATGCCAGCAAAGAAATGCAGTATATTTTTTCTCCGGATATGAAATTCCGTACATGGAGGAAACTCTGGATCGCACTTGCAGAGACAGAGAAAGAGCTTGGCCTTAACATTACACAGGAGCAGATCGATGAACTGAAGGCACATGCAGAGGATATCAACTATGACGTTGCCAAAGAACGTGAACGTCAGGTACGTCACGATGTTATGTCTCATGTATACGCATACGGTGTACAGTGTCCGAAAGCAAAAGGGATCATCCATCTGGGAGCAACCTCCTGTTATGTAGGTGATAATACAGATATTATTGTAATGACAGAAGCGTTGAAGCTTGTACGCAAGAAACTGGTCAATGTCATTGCTGAACTTTCTGCTTTCGCTGATAAATATAAAGAACAGCCGACTTTGGCGTTCACACATTTCCAGCCTGCACAGCCGACTACAGTTGGTAAACGTGCAACACTCTGGACACAGGAATTCCTGCTTGATCTGGAAGATCTGGAATATGTTCTTGGAACAATGAAGCTTCTTGGATCCAAGGGAACAACCGGAACACAGGCCAGCTTCCTGGAGCTGTTTGACGGAGATCAGGAGACCATTGATAAGATCGATCTAATGATCGCAGAGAAAATGGGATTCAAGGAATGCTATCCGGTATCCGGACAGACTTATTCCCGTAAAGTAGACACACGTGTTGCTAATATTCTTGCAGGAATCGCAGCAAGTGCGCACAAGATGTCCAACGATATCCGTCTCCTTCAGCATCTGAGAGAAGTAGAGGAACCATTTGAGAAATCTCAGATTGGATCTTCCGCAATGGCTTATAAGAGAAATCCTATGAGAAGTGAGCGTATTGCCTCCCTTTCCAGATATGTAATGGTAGATGCTCTTAATCCGGCAATCACATCCGCAACTCAGTGGTTTGAAAGAACTCTGGATGACTCTGCAAATAAACGTCTGAGCATTCCGGAGGGATTCCTTGCAATCGACGGAATCCTGGATCTCTGCCTGAACGTTGTAGATGGACTGGTTGTTTATCCGAAGGTTATCGAGAAACACATGATGGCTGAGCTTCCGTTTATGGCTACAGAGAATATCATGATGGATGCTGTTAAGGCAGGCGGTGACCGTCAGGAACTTCATGAACGTATCCGTGAGCTTTCCATGGAGGCAGGCAAGACTGTCAAAGTAGAAGGTAAGGATAACAATCTTCTGGAGCTGATCGCAGCAGATCCTGCATTCAATCTTTCTCTGGAAGATCTGCAGAAGTCCATGGATCCGAAGAAATATATCGGACGTGCGAAAGAGCAGACAGAGAGATTTGTGAATACAGTAGTTCAGCCAATCCTTAATTCTCACAAGGAGCTGTTGGGAGTTAAAGCTGAGATCAATGTCTGATCGTAATTGTTCAGTATTTACACAGAGTTGTGTAATAATGAACAGTTATATCTGATTTATATGTGATCATAACAAAACAAGATAAAAATGCAGCAAGCCGGGATCTGTTCTGTGAGACCCCGGTGTTGTTGCGCAATAACAGGAGGAATTCTATAATGGTAAAAGCAGTTGTTGGTGCTAACTGGGGAGATGAAGGTAAAGGTAAGATTACCGATATGCTCGCTGAGAAAGCTGATATTATCGTAAGATTTCAGGGTGGTGCAAACGCAGGCCATACAATCGTAAACAACTATGGTAAATTTGCACTTCATACTCTGCCGTCAGGTGTATTCTACAATCACACTACAAGCGTGATCGGAAACGGTGTTGCCCTGAATATCCCGGTATTTTTCAAAGAGTACAATGAAGTAGTAAGCAGAGGTGTTCCGGCTCCGAAGATCCTGATCTCCGAGAGAGCACAGATGGTTATGCCATACCACATTCTTTTTGATCAGTACGAAGAAGAGCGTCTGGGCGGTAAATCCTTCGGATCTACCAAATCCGGTATTGCTCCTTTCTATTCAGACAAATATGCAAAGATTGGTTTCCAGGTAAGCGAACTCTTTGACGAAGAACATCTGAGAGAGAAACTTACAAGCGTATGCGAGACAAAGAACATTCTTCTTGAGCACTTATATCACAAACCGCTTCTTAACGTAGATGAGCTGTTTGCAGAATTAATGGAATACAAGAAAATGGTTGAACCATATGTATGCGATGTATCCCTGTATCTGTGGAACGCATTAAAAGAAGGCAAGGAAGTTCTTCTTGAGGGACAGCTTGGTTCTCTGAAAGACCCTGATCATGGTATTTACCCAATGGTTACCTCTTCCTCCACACTGGCAGGATATGGTGCAGTAGGTGCCGGTCTTCCTCCATATGAGATCAAACAGATCGTTACTGTATGCAAAGCTTACTCCAGTGCAGTAGGTGCAGGTGCATTCGTTTCTGAAATCTTTGGCGAAGAAGCTGATGAGCTGAGAAGACGCGGTGGCGACGGCGGTGAGTTCGGTGCTACTACAGGACGTCCGAGACGTATGGGATGGTTCGACTGCGTTGCTTCCAAATATGGATGCCGTCTGCAGGGAACTACAGATGTTGCTTTTACAGTTCTTGATGTACTTGGATATCTGGATGAAATTCCGGTTTGTACAGGATATGAGATCGACGGAAAAGTAACAACAGACTTCCCGACAACTACACTGCTTGAGAAAGCAAAACCGGTTCTGGAAACACTTCCAGGATGGAAATGCGATATCCGCGGAATCAAGAAATACGAAGATCTGCCGGAGAACTGCAGAAAGTATGTTGAGTTCGTAGAAGAACATATTGGATTCCCGATCACAATGATCTCTAATGGTCCGGGACGTGATGACATTATCTACAGAAATAAATAATTAAAAGCTATAAATAAGACGATATACGCCGGGGGAATTCTCCGGCGTGTCTTTTATCCTGAAGATTGTATGATACCAGATATCGAGTTAAGGGCAAAATGTCTTTTGACCCTGACATTAATTTACAGGAATAGTACAAATTCTGTAAAGCATGAATCTTTAGTAAAAAGTAATATATTGGAGGATTATGAAAAAAGACAATAATAAATTAAAAAAAATCGGGGCATGGGTGGCAATCATCATATTGCTTCTTGCGTGTTGTATGCCTATGTTTTTTGCATTTGGAAATGGTGAAAACGCGCAGAGTTATTTTAAGGCGTCACTTGCAGTAGCGATTATGGTTCCATTGCTGGCTTATGCGATGTGGATGGTATATAAACTTTTGAATAAGAATAAAAAGGTGGCAGATTCGGATATGGAGAATATTATTTTTGATGTCGGTAAAGTCCTTGTGAAATATGAATGGGAAAAATATCTGGACGGTTTTGGATTTCCGAAAGAGGAACGGGATAAACTTGCAAAGGTTGTTTTTCAGAGTAAAACCTGGGATGAGAGAGACAGAGGCAGTGAAGAGGAAGAATATTATATAGAGCAGATGATAAAAGAAGCTCCGGAATATGCAGATGATATCCGCGAGGTCATGCGCCGTTCAGGTGAGACTATCGAGATGATGGATTATGCAGAAACCTGGATCAGATATCTGAAAGATAAAGGTTATCATATTTATATTCTCTCTAATTATTCGACCTATATGTTAGAGAAAACTCAGGATGAACTTACATTCCTTAAATATGCGGACGGAGCTATTTTCTCCTGTCAGGTAAAACAGATCAAGCCGGAACCGGCTATTTACCAGACATTGCTGAACCGTTATCATCTCGACCCGGAGAAATCTGTATTTCTGGATGACAGAGCCGAGAACTGCGAAGGAGCCAGAAAAGAAGGCATTCATGCGATTCAGTTTGAGTCTTTCAAACAGGCAGCAGCAGAACTGGAGAAATTGGGTGTGAAATAGTTGATAGCAAATTACTGTTTACACACTACTATCCCGAGACATACAAGGTTACTGTTTACTCCGTGCCCAGTAACCATACAAGTCAAAATTCACCAAAAATACAAAGAATATGGTTTGTATTTTTATCAAAAAGATGATATAATAAAAAAGCTTGTGGGAGGAATGTTTTCCATATGTTTCCGCACAGGCATAATACCTATGAAATATTGGAAAAGAGGATAAAGGAAATGAGCGATAAAACAATCTTAGAGCAGTGGCGTTCCATCGCCTATGACCAGCAGGCAGACCGTAACAAACTTCAGAGATTTTGGGCAAACTATTTTAATATTGAAAAAGGAATTTATGAGCAGCTTCTTACTAACCCGGACGAAGTAGTAACCGGTACAGTTAAGGAACTGGCTGAGAAATATGGTCAGGAAGTTCTGACAATGGTTGGTTTCCTTGATGGAATCAACGACAGTCTGAAGATCCCGAACCCGATCGAGACAATGGATGAGAATACAAAAGTTTCTCTGTGCTTCGACAAAGAACTTTTGTACAAGAACATGGTAGATGCACGTGCTGACTGGCTGTATGAACTGCCACAGTGGGATGCAATCTTCACACCAGAGAAGAGAAAAGAACTCTATCTTGAGCAGAAGAAATCAGGAACAGTAGTTAAGGCTAAGAAGATTGGCCGTAATGATCCGTGTCCATGCGGAAGCGGTAAGAAGTACAAATACTGCTGCGGAAGAAATGAGTAAGCATCCAAATCTGGAATATATTATCGTGCTTGGTGCCCATGTAGAGGGTACCCGGCTTACCAAAGCCCTTCTGGAACGTACCAGGAGGGCTTTAGAGTATCTGGAGGAGAATCCTGATACGAAAGCAGTGCTGTCTGGTGGAAGAGGAGAGGGAGAATCTATTACCGAAGCACAGGCGATGTGTAATTATCTGACAGAACATGGAATTGACAGGGATCGCCTGATCCTGGAGGAGAAATCTACCAGTACAGCAGAGAACCTGAAATTCAGTCTGGCGCTGATTGGTCTGGATCATTCCGTGGGAGTGGTTACAAACAATTTCCATGTATTCCGCGGCACTGCTATTGGAAGGAAATGCGGATGCAGAGAAATTTATCCGATTCCGTCCAGATATTGCTCCTGGAGACTGCTGATATATATTCCAAGAGAAATCCTGGCGATCATAAAAGATAAAATAGTGGGAAATTTGTAATAAAAAAACGTCACAAAATGAAATTCGATTCAATGAATGCGGAAGAAATCATTTTATGACGTTTTTGTTTTTGGGTATTCAGTTAATCTTTAATCGAATCAAGTAAGCCTTCCGCTTTAATTGAAAATATCCGCTTGACTAAGATCAAGAAAGCCATCGGTTCGTTTCTGTTACGGATATCCTCCTGATTCAGATTGATCAGAGAAACAGATGTCGTATCTGAATTTATTTTACAGAGAAAAATTTTTCTTTGATAATAGAAACCGGCATATCCTGTCCCATCCAGATCTTAAAGGCTTTGGCGCCCTGATGAAGGAGCATGTACATTCCGTTAAAGGTCTGACATCCGACAGCTTTTGCTTCTCTGAGAAGACGGGTTTCCTGAGGTTCATAGACAACATCTGCAACTACCAATTCCGGGCGGAACAGGGAAGTGTCTTTGATAATGGTATCATCAATATCAGGAATCATACCTACGGAAGTCGCATTGATCAGCAGATAACTTTGCGCGATGGAATCTTTCAGCGCTTTATGGTCATCATTGTCAAAAAGACAGACCTCACATCCTGTTTTGGCGCTGAGGTTCTCGGCAAATTTCTGAGTACGGTTCCAGTATCTGCTGGTACGTCTGGCGAAGATATGTACAGAATTTGCTCCATCCAGTGCGGACTGTGCACAGATTGCCATGGACGCTCCACCTACTCCCATAACTGTGATATTTTTTCCTGTGATGTCATGTCCTGCATCGCGTACAGACTGCATGAAACCATATCCGTCAGTGTTATATCCGATCAACTTTCCATTATCATTGAGAACCGTATTGACAGCTCCGATCAGCTGCGCCTCAGGGGAAAGTTCATCTACCAGTTCTACAATCTTATTCTTATTCGGCATCGTGAGGTTGAAACCACGGATACCGCATGTTCTTAAACCTGCAACTGCTGCAGGAAGTGTCTCTTCATTTACGTCAAAACACAGATACACATAATCAAGTCCCAGAAGCCGGAATGCCTCATTGTGCATTAAAGGGGAAATACTGTGTGCTACTGGACTACCCAGAAGTGCAGTAAGACCTGTGTGTCCGGTGATTGTACTCATACTCATATAAAAAGTCCTCCAGTCTGTTTCGTATCAGGTATGCCGCTGCTGTCTGCAGGAGGCCAAGTATAGGTTATATATAAAAAACACCTGAATAAAACATAGAAATTATCTATCATTTTATTCTATGTTGTGGAATATGTCAATAAAACCGGTAAGAAAAATTCGTCGATTTAGTGCGATAAATTCTAAGCGGCACATCCGCTCTTTTGACAAAATCCGCGCGTTTCATCCCGTATAATGAGTAACACTTACCGAAGTGAATGTCTGGCTGACAGCAGACGGGAGGAAGGAAATGCGTTATGAGATATACATAGATGTGGTATTTTTCACAAATCTCCTGATAGATTACATACTACTCAGATTTACAGGAATTTTATTCCAATGTCCCAGAAACAGAAAACGAATACTTCTGGGAGCAGTAACAGGAGCACTATTCTCCTGTGGGATTATTTACCTTCGTTCCTGTCTGAAAACTGAGATTTATCTTCCGGCACTGGTCCTGCTACATGGTGGCTGTGCAGCGGGAATGCTGGTGATCGGATGTGATCTGAAAAGGGGAAGCCTGCTGCTTAAAGCAGTTCTTACGCTATATTTTGCTGCATTTCTGTGTGGAGGATTCTGGGAAGTAATTTCCAGTGAGAATCTGACACCGAAGATGTTTCTGATCCTGGCAGCCGCGACTTGGTTTGGAAGTACTGCATTGTCGTATTTGATGGATTCTTTGAGAATACGGGCAAAGAACATTTATCCTGTGACGATCTTTTACAGAGAAAAGGGATATGAATGTCAGGGGTTTTATGACTCAGGAAATCTGCTTGTGGATTCCGTGAATGGAAAACCGGTATCAGTAAGTACGCTGGATATTTTGTCCGAGATATGTTCGAAAGAAACAGTGAAATGTTTGAAACACCTGAAAGAAAATCCTGGGGAGATACAAAGTACAGAAGTCACAGGGCTTCATCCACACTTTATTTTTTTTCACAGCATTGGAAAAGAGCAGGGGATGATGCTGGCTGTTACGCTGGAGAAACTTTGTATTCAGACTCCGACAAAAGTTGTCTGTGTGGACAGACCAGTGCTTGCATTTTCGCTTGATACATCCGCTTTTGGTAGGGAATACGAAGTACTTTTGAATTCCAGATTACTTTAACGGGAGGGGTTGTGACTATGAGCTGTTATCCATTTCAGGTAGTTTCGAGAATGGTGATGAACCGTTCGGGAGATGTTTTTTATATTGGCGGGAACGATGTTTTACCTGCACCGCTGGAACCGCAGCGGGAGGCGTTTGTACTGCAGAAGCTTGGAACAGGGCAGGAAGAAGAGGCGAAATCAATTCTTATTGAACATAATTTAAGGCTTGTGGTATATATTGCACGGAAGTTTGATAATACAGGAGTAGGAGTAGAGGATCTGATTTCTATTGGAACCATCGGTCTGATCAAAGCAATCAATACATTTAATCCGGTAAAGAATATTAAACTTGCTACTTATGCATCAAGATGTATCGAAAATGAGATCCTGATGTATCTGAGGCGTAACAGTAAGACCAAGATGGAAGTTTCCATTGATGAGCCCCTTAATGTAGACTGGGATGGAAATGAACTGCTGTTGTCTGACATTCTGGGAACGGATGAGGATGTGATTTCCAAACGTCTGGAGGATGAGGTGGAGATTTCCCTGCTTTCCAAAGCAATCAGTAAGCTTTCACCAAGGGAACAGACCATTATCCGTCTGAGATTCGGCCTGGGTAAGGATAACAGCACAGAGAAAACACAGAAAGAGGTGGCAGACTTTCTGGGTATTTCCCAGTCTTATATTTCAAGGCTGGAGAAGCGGATTATGAAACGTCTGAAAAAAGAAATTGTAAAATATGAATAGACGGGAACAGGGAATGTAGTATAATGGATTTACGTATCAGTGAGGCTTATGCCGGAGAGATAAAACTCTGAAATGAAAGAGAAGTCATCGAAAAGAGCATAAGAGAAAAACAGAACATCATCCGTGATAAACGGGTATTTTCAGAAAAACATAAGAGAAAAGGACAGAGGAAAGTGAAAACAGGTACATTAGAGATACAAAAATGTGGAGATAAAGCGGAAACACAGAAAGCAGAGAACCAGAAGACAGAGAACCAGAAGACAGGAAACAAAATCCTTGAAAACTGTAGTTTATGTCCGAGAAACTGTAAGGCAGACAGACTGGCAGGAAGAACAGGTTATTGTGGAATGGACGGGAAACTGAGAGTGGCGAGAGCAGCACTGCATATGTGGGAGGAACCGTGCATTTCCGGCAGCAGAGGTTCAGGTGCGGTTTTTTTTACAGGATGTAACCTGAGGTGTTGTTTCTGTCAGAACAGGGATATAGCGATCGGAGACAGTGGACTTGAGATTTCAGTGGAGAGACTTTCTGAGATTTTTCTGGAACTGCAGGGAAAAGGCGCTGCCAATATCAATCTGGTAACAGGAACACATTATATCCCCCAGATTATCACAGCACTGGATCTGGCAAGAAAACAGGGATTAAATCTTCCGGTTGTCTATAACTGTGGCGGATATGAAAACGTGGAAGCATTGAAACTGCTGGAAGGATATGTGGATGTTTATCTGCCGGATTATAAATATGCCCAGAGTGAGCTTGCCCAGAAGTTTTCCCATGCATCAGATTATCCGGAGAAGGCATTGCTGGCAGTACAGGAAATGGTGCGTCAGACAGGCGCGGTGCAGTTTGATGAGAATGGTTATATCCGGAGAGGTACGATTGTACGCCATCTTATCTTGCCGGGGCATACAAAGAATTCCAAAGAGGTGCTGAAAGTTCTGAACCGGACATTCGGAGCTCAGATTTATATCAGCATTATGAATCAGTACACACCAGTCTTTGAGCAGAAGGAATATCTGGAATTGAATCGGCGAGTGACAGGAAGAGAGTATGAAAAAGTTTTGGATTATGCATTTGAGATCGGGATTGAAAATGGATTCTTTCAGGATGGAGAAACGGCCAGAGAGAGTTTCATTCCGGCATTTGATTATGAGGGAGTTCAAAAAAGCGTTATAAAATAAAAAAACTCCTATAAATGGAAGGAGGCCGGTACTTTCGTACCGGCGCGTATGAAAAAGAAAAATATTTATAAGAAAGACTCATCATCTTTCTGAATATTATTATATCCAATAGTTGTGAATAAAGTATGAACATAATGTAAAAAGAAAAACTTTTTTATCAGAAATATTTTTAAAATTTCTTCCATGTATCTCTTACGAATAACAGCAGCAGTGGAAAGATTTCCAGTCGGCCTGCAAGCATATCGAATGTGAGAACCAGTTTGGAGAAACAGGAAAACATACTGAAGTTTCCGGTAGGTCCTACGAGTTCAAGACCAGGTCCGATGTTATTGAATGTTGCCACAACTGATGTAAAATTCGTGATCAGATCGAAATCATCAAATGCGATCAGGAATATGGAGGCTGCGAAGATCAGCACATATACGATAAAGAAAATATTAGTAGAACGGACTACTTCGTGAGGGATGGCTTTGCCATCCATTTTTATTTTCTTTACAGCATTCGGATGCAGGAAAATATGCAGCTCCTTGCGTACCGTTTTGCACAGGATCAGGATTCTGGAAACTTTGATACCACCGCCTGTACTTCCTGCGCAGGCACCGATGAACATCAGAAGTACCAGTATTGTTCGTGAAATCTCCGGCCACATATTGAAATCAGTGGTTGCATATCCGGTGGTAGTAATAATAGAACCAACCTGGAAGGCAGCCTGCTGGAATGCTTTTCCGGCACTTCCGAAAATATGGTAGACGTTGCAGGTGATGATCAGGATTGCAGCACCAATGATTCCGAAATAGTAACGCACTTCTTCCATCTTAAACGCCTGGGCGAACTTCTTGGTGAGAATAAAGAAGTAAGCATTAAAGTTGACGCCGAATAAAATCATAAAGACGGTAATGACATTCTGCAGATACGGACTGTAACTTGCCATACTGTCATTCTTGATACCAAATCCACCGGTACCGGCTGTACCGAAAGCTGTACAGATCGTATCAAAAAGAGGCATGCCGCCAAGGAGAAGTAGAATCATCTGAACAACAGTCATTGCAAAATAAATGGTATACAGGATCTTTGCAGTTGACTGTACTTTTGGAGCAAGTTTACTCACAGAAGGTCCCGGGCTTTCGGCTTTCATCAGGTTCATGTGATAGCCGCCGGTAAGAGGCAGAAGAGAGAGGATAAAGACCAGAACTCCCATACCTCCGATCCAGTGAGTGAAACTTCGCCAGATCAGCATACAGTGAGGAAGTGCCTCTACGTTATTCAGAATACTGGCTCCTGTTGTGGTAAAACCGGAAACGGTTTCAAACAGTGCATCAATAGGATTTGGAATACTGTGACTGATCACAAATGGAATCGCGCCCATGATACTCAGAACGATCCAGCTCAGTGCTACAGTTACGAAACCTTCTTTTGTATAAAAAGCCTTTCGTGTTGGCTTCTTCCATGTAAGAGGAATTCCGATCGCCAGACACAGTATGATAGTGATCAGAAAAGCAAAGCCGGATGTTTCCTGATAAATCAAAGAGGTGACGATAGGAAGAACCATGAATGCTGCCTCAAGTTTCAGGATCATTCCGATGATATAAATAATAATGGAATAATTCATAAGCCGGCTCCTTTACTTCTCCAGAATGTCTGTGATATCACGCAGTCCTTTGTGGGTGGTTACGATGATTACAGTGTCACCAACCTGAATGGTATCCTGACCACGTGGAATCTTTACCTGACCATTCCGGTTCAGATAACCTACAAGAAGATTCTTTTTCAGGTTCAGATCAGACAGTGGAATGCCGACTACCGGTGAATTCTCACGGATGGCAAATTCCAGAGCTTCTGCCTGATTATCCAGGATGTGATAGAGGGTTTCAATGTTACTTCCGATACTGTTCTGCATGGCACGTACATACTGCAGGATATAGTCGGCAGTAATATATTTCGGATAAATAACACTTCCGATATCAAGACTGTCAATGACATCATCAAAGGAGAGTCGGTTTACTTTTGCCACCAGTTTGGCTTTGGAAATTGTTTTGGCAAAAAGTGCCAGAAATACATTCTCCTCGTCCATATTGGTGAGTGATACAAACGCCTCTGCGCGGGCCAGGCCTTCTTCCATAAGAAGAGAACGGTCTGTACCGTCACCGTTGATGATCGTTGCGTCAGGAAGCAGATCGCTTAAAGCTTCGCAACGCTGTTCATTCTGTTCGATGATCTTTACAGAGATGTTCATGTCAAGCAGAGCTCTTGTCAGATAATAAGAGATGGTACCGCCGCCGACGATGATTGCGTTCTTTACCTGATTGGTTTTAAGTCCGATCTTTTTGAAAAATGCTGCTGCATTTACCGGTGATGCAAGGATGGAAACCATATCTCCATTGTGTATCACATAATTACCACCAGGGATGGAAACAGAATCACGACTCTCTACTGCGCAGAACAGAACATCGCAGCGAAGCTTCTCTGTAATGCGGGAAATAGTCATGCCATCCAGGTCAAATTCAGGAAGAACTTTGAATTTAAGCATTTCCACACGGCCTCTGGCAAAGGTGTCAATTTTGATCGCAGAAGGGAAACGCAGCAGACGGGAAATCTCCTGTGCAGCTGCAAGTTCCGGATTGATGATCATGGTAACACCAAGGCGTTTCTTGATAAAGCTGATTTCTTTGGCATAGATAGGATTACGGACGCGGGCGATGGTCTGGCAGTGTCCGGTTTTCTGTGCGATCAGACAGCACAGAAGGTTCATTTCATCAGAACCGGTTACTGCAATCAGGATATCCGCATTCTCAATTCCTGCTTCCATCAAAGTATTGATGCTGGCGCCGTTTCCGACGATTCCCATGGCGTCAATGTCGTCCTGAAGGGAATTGATCACGTTAGAAGAAACGTCTATCAGAGTAATATCGGATTCTTCTTCCTGAAGCTGTTCTGCCAGGGTACGTCCAACTTTACCGCACCCAACAATAATTATCTGCATAATTCCTCCAATAAGGGGGCTGTCACATAAAGATTTATATGAAACAGCCCCGTTTATATAATGTATTTGCTTTTTTGTTGCTAATAAAGCAAGGATACTATAGCACTGTTAGAACTATTTGTAAATATGAATTTTTTGTGATTTAACGAAACCAAATTGCCGCATCAAATCAATGTCTTGTTTCAATCGAAAAGTTCTTTTGGGGTATGTCATATTTTACGTATTCTTGCCAGTTATAATTCTGTGAGATGTTATGATAAGTATATGTTTTTTGACAGATGCTGTTATGATGAAAAGCACAAAACAGAAGATATAACATAAAATATAGAGTAAACAAAAAACTTTAATATAAAGAAAGGAATTGTTTATGGAGAATTATCGGATGAGACGCGCATGCAGCAGGCCTTATAACAGAACCTGCGGTATGAACAGACCTCAGCCTGCTGACAGGGAAATGAATAACCAGGAATGTTCCTGTAGAAATAAAAACTCCTGTAATTGTGTAATGCCTGAAAGTAAGGGGAAAAATGATGAGATGTTTTCTCATTTGCAGCATCTGGAGCCTGCGATGGCCTATGTACCCTGCCAGGAATTTACCGAGAACTTTCCATTGCAGTATGCGCTGAATGTGGGAACCATTTTTCCTCAGTTATGCAAGCCGTTTTGCGGAAAGAGAGGTGTGCGTCGATGAAACAGAATTGTTCCAGACAACAGCTTATGGCCCGAATTAATGAGGTCAGTTTTGCTGTAAATGATATGAATTTATATCTCGATACACATCCCTGTGATGAAAAAGCCCTTGTCTATTGCCGGGAACTTGTACAGGAGCGAAAGAAACTATTGAAAGAATACGCTGAAATATACGGCCCTCTCACCATCGACAGCACAGTCTGGACCGAGGAATCTGTCTGGAAATGGATGGAGCAGCCATTTCCATGGGAAAAGGAAGGAGGGTGCAGATAGTTTATGTGGAATTATGAAAAGAGACTCCAGTATCCCGTAAATATTACACAGCCCAATGCGAAGATCGCACAGTATATCATGAGCCAGTATGGTGGACCGGACGGAGAAATTGGTGCATCTATGCGGTATCTTTCACAGAGATTTACCATGCCGAACCGTATGGCTGCGGCTGTGCTAAACGATGTTGCCACAGAAGAACTGGCACATCTTGAGATGGTATCTACGATCGTGCATCAGCTCACGCGTGACCTTTCTATGGAAGAAATTGAGAAGTCCGGTTTGGGTCCTTACTATATTGATCATACAGTAGGTGTCTGGCCACAGGCAGCCGGTGGGGTTCCGTTTAATGCCTGTGAATTCCAGAGTAAAGGAGACCCGATCACAGACTTGTTTGAAAACCTTGCTGCAGAGCAGAAAGCACGCTCTACTTATGACAACATCCTTCGTGTGGTGCGCGATATGCCTGAAATTGCAGATCCAATCAAATTCCTTCGTGCAAGGGAAGTGGTACACTTCCAGAGATTCGGGGAAGCACTCCGCTCTATTCAGGAAGAACTGGATGCCAAGAATTTCTATGCATTTAATCCAAGTTTTGACAATCCATGTACTGCGTCCTGTGAAGGATGTAAGTGATGTTACTGTCCATTTCGTGTCCGGTAACAAATGATATATAATATAGAAGAAAAGTGTTCTGCGAAGATGGAACACTTTTCTTTTCTGTGGTATACTTACAGGAAAGAGAAATTGCTGTACCGGCAGCAGGAATCTTTGGAAGAGAAAATTCAAATGAAATAACCAGGAGGTATACAGAGAAATGAAACTTACAATACTGGGAACCGGAAATGCGAAAGTAACAAAATGCTATAATACCTGCTTTACTTTAAATGAAGGCAGCGAATACTTCATGATAGACGGCGGTGGCGGAAGCACGATTCTGAAACAGCTGGAGGATGCAGGAATCAGCTGGAAAGATATCAGCACGATTTTTGTTACGCACAAGCATATCGACCATCTGCTGGGAATTATCTGGATGTTACGCATGTACTGTCAGGGAATGGCAAGAGGACAGTTTGACGGTGAGGTGACAATTTACGGACATGATGAAGTAATCAGCCTGTTGAAACAAATGTCCGAGATGCTCCTGACACCAAA
Organism: Blautia sp. HCP3S3_D9; assembly: GCF_052063845.1. Lineage (NCBI taxonomy): Bacteria > Bacillati > Bacillota > Clostridia > Lachnospirales > Lachnospiraceae > Blautia > Blautia sp. HCP3S3_D9. The sequence continues at coordinate 652 of NZ_JBQHWS010000046.1, read as the reverse complement.
GGAAACAAAGTACATTGGAGAGAAAGTTTATCTGGAAGAGGTAAAAGATGGAGAAGAAAGAGAAATTCTTGGACATAAGGTAACCTTTTTCGATATCCTGTCTACAAAAGCAAAACAGTTCGGGTTCTGTATGGAATACGCAGACGGTAAGAAACTGACCTGTTGCGGAGATGAGCCATATAATGAATGCGAACAAAAATATGCGGTGAACAGCACCTGGCTTCTTCATGAAGCGTTCTGTCTGTTTTCCCAGGCAGACAAATTCAAACCGTACGAGAAACATCATTCTACAGTTAAGGATGCCTGTCAGCTGGCACAGGAACTGAATGTGGATAATCTGATTCTGTACCACACAGAGGACAAAAATATTTCCAGACGAAAAGAACTCTATACAGAAGAAGGAAGAGAATACTATAAAGGAAATCTTCTGATCCCGGATGATCTGGAGACATTTGAATTATAAGATATTTTTATCAGTTTGACTATTTGAAAATAACGGATCTGGAAGAACAATACCCGGATTATGGGAAATTATATTATTAAACTCAAACTTCCCACATTAAAAATAAGCTTAGCACCTTGAAAAATCAATGTTTTAACCCACAAAATAACAATCAGGCGGCACTTTGTCCGTATTCCAATGCTTCCTGCA
>NZ_JBQHWS010000045.1:0-28993 GCF_052063845.1 Blautia sp. HCP3S3_D9 | reverse complement strand
ATTTGAAAGCATATTATTGATAACAGCTTCTTGAAAACTGGTATTCTTCTTCAGTGCATCCAGTGTATTATCCAATGCATTCTCTGCATCCTTCTGAAGATTTTCGTATCCGGTCTTCTTCATTTCAGTCTCATGGTTATGAACAGTATCCTGCATATCCTCTTCTGCGTCTGCAAGTTCTGCTTTTAACTTTTCCAGACGCGCTTTTGCTGCGGCATTCGACGTCCCTTCAAGGGCAGAGATGGAAGCCTTCAAAGCATTGATATCCTTGGACTTTTTCCTGATTGTCTTATCAAATTCATAATATTTCTCTTTCGCATCCAAGGCTTCCAGACGTTTATCAATATTCTTTTGCAGCAGGTCGTTCTCCGTCTTGACCTGTGTCTCATATACAAATAATATCTGCTGCCTGTACTCTGCCAGTGAAGAGGATGCATCTTGTATTCCTTTTAACAGTTCTTCTGTCTTTTCTTTGTATTCTTCTGCACTGTAGCATCCATTCTGATACTGCTCTTCCAACTTATCCAGCGCAACCCTGTAATTCGCAAGCTTATCCTTAGTCGCATCTATGGATTCCTGTAACAGCAGAACATTTGTAAGACCATTCTGTGTCAGGGAACCATCATCATTATAGAAGCTGTCCTCATCGCCCAACAGCTTCTGCATGGTCTGGTACTCATTAATCACACTGTCCAGCTCATCCTGAAAATCATTAAACGGCTTCCAGCGGAGTTCCATAATCTTATTTTTCAGCTCTTCCGTACTGCTGCCAAGATTTAATATCTGTTCGTCGATCTTAGCAATCGAATCGAGATACTTCTGCGCTTCTTCATTGTTCCAGCTGCTAAAATGTGTATCATAATATTCCGCTTTTTCCTGTCTCAGCTTTTGCAATGCCAGAATCTGTCGGTTATTCGTCTTGATACGTTCGGTATAATCTTTCTCAGCTATCTGACGATCCGGGTTATCTGATACGATTTTATAATTAATAGCTGCATCCTGCTTGGAACCTGCACGCTCCCAGCGATCCACTGACCATTGCTTCACATTCTCTCTTGCGTCTTGAATCGCCTGTGTCAACTCCTGAATATGCGTATCTGCTTTTGCATAGGTTGTCTTCAGTTCTGTATACTGTTTTAACATCTCCTGATATGCTTTATCCTTACGGTTATTGCCATTCGTCTTGAGATATTCAGACATTCTCTTCTGGACAGCCTTCATCTCCTTTGCAGTCCAGTCCTTCTGATACTGTGCATAATCACGCTGCTTCTCAAGATCCTGATAATAAACAGAGCCGATCTTCTGGGACTTGCCATGTGCAATTCTATTCTCTGCCAAAGCTGCATAATAATCTTCTTTCGCTTCTCTCTTACCGATAATCACATCGTAAGAATCATATGTATTGTCAACTTTTGCCCTAGCAAGTTTTAATTTCTGCGCTCTCTTCTCCCGGTTCGTATCTTTAGCATCCAGATACTTATCCATCCATTCTTTATAAGCATCAACCGCAGCTTTCTGACTGGCAGATAAAGACTCAATATCAATTGTCTTGCCCTCATCAATCTTTTTCTTCAGAGTTGGAGTAAGATACTGACTGACCGTAGAGTCTGCTGCTACTTTCTGTGCATAACTCCAGTATTTCTGCATTGCCTGCTTAGAAGCATCAATCTCTTCCTGTGTACTTTTAATTGCTTTGTCATAGTTATTCTGAGCCTTCGTATAATGACTGGTATCGCTTTCCGCATAGTCCGTATATTTGGAAGTCGCCCGATCCAGACGGTTCATGGTTGTTTCTATCCAATCCATTGCATTGTCATTCAGTTTCTTAATGGCATTCTGAAGAGCTTCGTCTACTTTATCCGCAGCTTCACTGGCAGCTTTGCCTGAACTTTGTACTGCTTTTGTATTATTATTAACGGCAGCCGTATTCGCTGTTGATGCAGAACCGTTACCTGTACCTGATCCACGATTTCCAAAAGCGATATTTGCTTGACTGACAGAAATCCCACCTCTGACCATAGCAGTACCAGACGCTCTCGCCATTCCACGACTGTTCACGAATCCCTGTTCCAACAAAGATTCGGTCTGTAAATGATTGAATACTATACTTCCTGCCGGGATGTACTGGAATTCCGCACCATTGTCACCAACTGTATGCCATGTTCCAGTCATTGGATCAACAACGATCTCTCTTCCCAGCTCTCCAACCAGCGTCATTCCTCCGGTTTTTGTTCCCCAGTTACCTTTTGCATCTGCATGACCAACCAAATGCGGATAATGTGCAGTACCAAAAGCATGAGCAGTACCACTCGCACCGCCTGATCCTTTGGATGGTGCGTTTGCATTTGTCCAGTTGACTGTACCTGTCGCAGTAAAACTGGTCTTTACATTTGCCGTATTGTTCGTCCAGTTCACCGTACCATTGGAAGTGTGCATCTGTGCAGCCCATGCATCCACTTTTCCTGTATTATTGTCCCAGTCTACCGTACCATTGGATTTTTTCTCTTCTGCTGCATACGCGTCTACAACAGAAGAATCCACACCTGCTTCTACCATAATTTTCGGTGATAATGCCTGAATGGATGCTGTGATTGTAGCTTCAGAAGTTCCGTCAATTCCCAGTGTTGCCTTAATCTCTGGGGAAAGTCCCTGAATTTCACTGACCAAACCATCCACTTTGCCTTGTGCTTCTGATGTATCAGCCCCCACCGAAGCCTGCAATTCTACATTATTCTGTGCTTCCTGAAATTGCTGTAATAATGACAGTGCATTTCCAAGCTCTCCATCCACCTGTGAAGCATCTACAGACATAACAGCCGGAGCTTCTAGCATCTGTTTTTGTGTCACACAGTACTGGATTACGGTATTTGCATCATCCACCTGCGAAGAATCTACTTCCAGAGTGCCTTTATACTCCTGCATCTGTGAAATCGTATTATCAAGAGTCTTGATCTTATCTTCTGTACTCTCAATATCCGAAACGTCGATCTGAATATCAAGATCTTTGTCCCCGGACAGTTCTTCAATCCTGCCCTTGGCTTCACCTGCTGCCATACCCAGATCCCCCAATGTCTTGACAGCTTCGTCAGCCCAGTCAAATTCACCGCCGAACTCTTCCATCTCTCCGAACATTGCCTGCACCATCGGAAGTGACAAAGTTAATCCGTCTGCAAAGTCCTGCATAGTACGCTGACCTGCAATCTTATACTCACCACTTGCTTCATCCAGTTCCATCAGTCCGGCTTTTGTCGCCTTTGCACAGAACTCCGCAACATCCAGTCCGGTTCTGTTCCCGTCTGAATCATGGTTAAAATAATGCTCAATACTATCTATATAAGAAGAAACTGCTCCTGCATCTTCTGTATCTACAGAATCCGGGACGATAAAATCCACTGCTGCTTTATAAGAATTTGTTCCTATCCTTCCATAATCCTCAGAATCCGTATTCTGTGTTACATCCTCAATGTGATCCAACGCTCCCATAGCATCGTCAAACATATCTCCTGACTCAGAAGTGTTCTGTTTATCCAGCCAATTCTGATATGCCCCTGTTGCTTCTCTGAGTGATGCAGACAACAGATCAAGCTGGTTACACTGATTCACTAATCCATCATTCTCAGATAACAGTGCATCTATACTACTCTGGATGGTCTGTGCATTCTGACTTTTTGCATCAGATAAATTTCTCAGTTCATCCTGAAGCCGCTCGATTTCTGCAATGTTCTGCATATATTGCGCCTGTTTTTCCAGTTTCTGATTCTCATTCGTCTGGATTGCTTCCTCTGCTTTTGCTTTTTGCAGTTCCCGGACTTTCTCGGCATTCAGATGTAGTGCGCCATTGTTATATTCCAATGCAGAGGTGTAATCTGAAAGCTCATCTGAATTAAAATCATCCAAAGATATAGACTTCCCTGTTGACTGTGAAGTAAGAACTGAAGTTGCTTTCTTAATCCCGGATAACGCTTCCTGTGCATTTATGATCTGGTCTGCCAAATCTGAGACAGCTTCGGTTGTTGTGTCCACAGAAGCTCCTGCACTGGATGAAATGACTCCTAACTGTGTAAGCATATTCACCAACTTCGCCACTTCACCGCTGGATGTATCAGAAATCAGTCCACACTCCACTGCCGCATCCACAAGAGCATTAATCTGATCTTCACCTTCCTGTACACCTTCTGTCTCGAAAGCATACTTGAAGTCCGTATCTGTCAAGCCAAGTTCTTTCAGAGAATCTGCATTCTTCTTTATCTCTTTTCCGAACTTTGAAGTGTCTTTTCCCGATAAAGCATCACTAAACTGATTTGCAGCGATAGCCGTATCATTTAACTGATCTCTTACCTCCGAGAACTGATCCGCAAACTGAGACATATCAGAATTTTTTAATAAAGACTGTACCGCCGTATCTACCGTTTCAAACTCTCCTGCTGCCTGTGTGATCTTATCAGAATCGCCTTCTGTCAGTGCATCATTGTAATTCTTTACTGCTTTTGTATAATCATTCAGCCATTTCAGAGCTGTCTGGTCTTTCCCATCAGCTTTAAATGTCTGTTCTTCTGCAACCAGCTTCGCTTCCTGTGCCTGTTCATAAAGATCACCATATTTTCCAAGTATTTCATTGGCTTCTGATAATCCTCCTGATGCATTATCCAGCATCACGCTTAATGTATCAGATTCTCCATACTGTTTCTCAATGGATTTGGCATCATCCATAAAGTCATTCAATGCCTGTTTTGCCGTTACAGAATCCGCTTTAAAATGGACATCCATTGTAATTCCGTCCATTTCCGGTTCTATCGTAAATACTTCATCCCCGTATTCTTTCTTCAGATCATTAATAGATTTTTTGATTGCTTCAGATTCTTTGGAACCATTATCAAGGAATTGTCCAAGATAAGTGTGGCGTTTCTTCTCTACTTTTTTCTCTGCTTCCTCAATCCCTTTTTTGTTCTCGTTCTGGAACTGGCTGGCTTCTTTTTGTGAAACCTTATCCAAAAGCGCAATCTGTTCTTCCAGACTTCCATTAATCAGGTCAATCCCGGCTACCTGACTGTGGTAGGAATCTGTCAGTGACTCCTGAATAGATAACAGTTCGCTCTTTGCGCTGGCAGCTTCCTGTTCAGTCAGAGTTCCAGATGCCAGTGCTGTACGCAGTTCTGTGATTCTCTCAATGTTATCCTGCAAGGATGTATTGTTTTCCTGCCATTCGGTACCTGCCTGTTTTGCGGAAGATACCGCTTCCTCAACAGAATGTTGATATGCACTAAACGCAGATACGGCAGCCGTTACCCCAGCAGCCACCAGAATAAGTGGATTCGCCATTAATGTAGCCCACAAACCAGATAATGCACCAGATAAAGAGAATGTTGATGCCGCTGCTGCACCTTCTGCGGTTGACAAGCCCATTGCTGCTACCGATGCCTGTGCTTCTGCACTGCTCATTCCCTGATTTGTCAGAATTGCTGCCCTCTGTGCATCCGTTAAAGCAGTACTGGACAGAACAAGTCTGGTCTGTGATTCCGATAATCCCTGTGTCAGCGTCAATAATCTCTGGAAAGAATCATCCGGGATATTTACTGCCCTGCTCAGATTCAAAGCATTTCCAAGATTTGAAAGCTCCCGGAATGCCGCTACAATCTGCTGAATTGCATACACTCCACCTGCTGCACCAAGCCCTGCAATGGCAGACTGAACTAAATTAATGTTATTTGCAAAATCCACAAGACTCTTGGAACCGTCCAGAAAACCTGAATACAAGTCGCTGGATACGGTAGATGTAGCCAAATTTTCAAGACTTGCTTTCAGTGCGTTGGTCTTTGCTTCCAGTGAAGTCAGGTAATTATCCTCAAATTTTTTCTGTGCGGTGCCGTCTGCATTTAACGCGGTTTCTGTTAAAGACTGCACTTTATCCCAGTTGTCAAACATGGCAATCAGTTTGTTATACTGGTAGGTACCTGCCATAGCTGTTGCAACTGCTTTCTTTGTATTTCCATCAAAGGTTGACCACTTGCCTGCAACTTCATCAATGATCGGTTCCGATTCTTTGAACTGTCCATTCACGTCACGCATGGAGATTCCTACTTTATTCAGGACTTTCTCCACATCATTCAGGCTCTCGCCAGTTTCAGAATCTACAAATTTACCAGCCTTAATCTGGTTCATTCTGGAAAGAATACTCTTCAAGCCTGTACCAATCGAATCATCACTGTCCTGTGTTACGTCCTTGATTGTTGCGATCATGGCAGCAGTTTTCTCCAGACTGACACCTGCATTATTCGCCTGTGATGCAACTTTTGTCAGTGCCTGCCCGATTCCTCCGGCATCTGAAGCAGATTCCAAGTCGATACTCGTCAGTACATCATTAATATGCCCTGCCTGATCCGCATTCATCTGGAAACCGTTCAGAGTTGCAGTCAATACCTCTGACGCATTCTCCGAATCCATCTGTGCATCTTTGGATAGCACCATACTGTCCTTGATAAGCTGATTAGTCTCAGACATGGAACGTCCCTGTCTTAACCAGCTGTCCGCAGATTTCGCTACATCCGAAGTGATACTTCCAAGTTCCTGTCCCAATGCATTGTAACTCTGCGTCAGATCACTTGCATAAGAACGGCTCTCACCTGTAGCCATTGCAAGGTCAGTCTCCAGATCATTAAATTCCTTCACTGTAGAAAGAGCTTCTTTTCCTGCATCCGTAATCTTATACAATCCATCCTGCATCAGATTCGCCAGACTGTATGCACTGAAAGCTTCCCTGAAACTGCTTCCCAGAGAAGAAAAGATACTCTGACTTCTCTGTCCTGCTGTATTTACACTTCCAAGTGCCTGCTGCAACTGTGTAAGCCCGGAAGTATCTGTCTGTGGAGCCGTGACCGGAACTTCTGCCTGTATATTCCCGGTATTTGCCGCCTGAGCTGTAGCATCCGTGACCGGATCAGTGTTCACTCTCAGATCAATCTGAATATCCGTAATGCTCTCTACTGCTGCCCGGAGCTGGCTTTCGATCTCTTCCGCATCCACTTTAAAATGCACCGGAAGTTCCAGATCATTCAACGCAAGGTTCAGATCAGACTGTAAGGATTCCCGGTCAACCTGAAGATTTACTTTTACAGGTTCTTCCCCGGTTCCAAGCTGTCCTACTGCACTTCTAAGCTCTGATATCATTTGTTCGCCATTGATCTTCAGGTCAACATTGAGAGCTTCCCCTGCTTCTGTCCCTGCGCTCTGTACTGCGGAACGAATATCTGAAGCAATTTTCTCAGTATTCACCTCAACATCAAGGTCGATCATTGTTTTCGCTGCTTCTGTTGCAGACATGAGATTTGTCTGTAAAGCATCTTTCAGCTGTGTACCTGCTACCAACACCTGCTCCGCTATCGAATCCGTCATAGCTGTAAAGTCTGCACCTTTCAGATCACTCACGGAAAAACTCTGTGTCATATCAGCTCTTGCCTGCTTCATCAGATCAAAGGCATGTATGATCTGATCCACTTGAGTTGTCATATCCGCAGAAAAGTGTTCCGGGAATAAGCTGGTCATTTCTCCCCAGATGGAATCTATAGATACGCCCTTTGTGGAATCCCTGACAATCTTTCCGATATTATTTTGCAACAGTTCCTTATAGGCATCACCACCCATTGCTTTTTTCAGTTCATCCGATACATAAATCTTCTTATCTTTAAAGTAGTTGAAAAAATCATCATAAATTCCGGTCTTGCCCTGAACAATCTTTGCATTCTTTGTAACAGTATCAGACAGATTATTCAACCCTGAATAGAACCCGGATGCATTCTTAAAATCAAAATCACTGCCATTCCAAGTCTTGCCTAAGCTGGACACCATCGAATCCATCTGTTTCTTCATCTTATTAAGCACATTCTTATCTGAGATATTGAAAGAACCTGCAAGTTGTTCTGTAATAGAAGAGGTATCAAGCTTTGTCTGCCTGATACCTTTCTCAATACTGGAGCTGAGTTTCTTTGCGGAATCCTGATTTACTTCCACGTCAATCTTCAGCTTATTCTTCTTATTTAAAAACGCATTCAACTTGTTCTCCGCTTCTGCGGTATCAAGTTCTGCGGTAATCTTCGCTCTAAAATCTTCTGCCATTAAGCATTCACGCTCTCTTTCTGTTCATCTTTCTGTTTTATTTTTTCTAACATCATCTGAATTTCCATCAATTTTTTTAATGCTGTATTTTCAAGATAAAGACTTTCTTCTGTACCATCTTCTTCGTAAGCATCTGGATCATAGTCTTCTGTATTTTCAACCAGTTCTTCAATAATATCTTCAGTTTCTTCGTCTATATTCTCAGAATCATCCTCATACCCAAGAAGATTCGCAATCTGTCTGTGCTTGTCACTCAGTTCATCGAAAAAACACTCCATATCATCATCTGTCATAAGCTCAGCCAGAGCAAAACTAACCTTACGCTTCACTTCTGCTGTATAACAGCCCCAGACATCAAGCGCAGCAGAGTAAACCTGCTCCGGTGATTCAACCTCTGGTACGTATTTTTCAATAATCTCCCAAACGTCTCGCTCTATAAGCTCTACGCCGTTCTTATCAAACAATTTTAACACTTCATAATTTTCTTTCGCAGACAGTCCATGCAGGATTCCATCCACTTCCAGACATAAATAAACGCCTTTCTTCTCCACAACTTTACCGCCGAATACTTCATACTCTGGATTGTACTCACTTCTTACTACCATCTTCATGCCAACTTCTACTTTATCCATAACATCTGCTAATTTCATGATCCTTGTTCTCCTTTATTCTCAATCGTATTTTTATCGTTCTGAATCGTTTCTTAATGAAACCTGCTGCCGAATGACTGCTGTATGTGTGCCGGGATTCTGGACATTGTATCAGCCCAGAATCCACCGTTACCCAGCAATCCACCATTCTCAGCATAACTGTAAATCGTTCTTGTATCTCTTCCAGAAGGACTGTAACCGTGTCCTGTGTTCAGACTGATCTCACCTGTAGACACAGAACCGCCACCACTGAAGTAACTCTGTGGTGACATACGCAGCATTCCTGTACGGTGATATCTTCCTTCTGAAGAACTGTAAAATCTGTCAACGTTCCTGTACAGATCATCCAGAGAATCGTCCACAACCTCTTCTGTTGCTTCTGCTACTTCTTTCTGAAGTGCCTGCACAAGTGCTCCCCAAGATGTAAATGTTCCACTCATAACTTCACCAGTCCTAGCACTTGCTGTAATCCAGTTTCACTGATTTTATCTGGCTTAACCATTCTGAAAGAGCATCTTCCTCAACCCGGTAACTGCGTCCGATCCGAATACTCGGAAATCCTTCTGCTCTCATCAATGCTTCTGCCTGTTTGTGTCCGATCTGCATGATCTGTTGTAAGTCTTCTGCTGTATAAAATTTCATATCTGTTGTTCCTCACTTTCTTATTCAGCAGAAAATAACTACAATATATAAGCAATCCGAAAGTCATAAACACTGACATGTGCTTATACGTTCTAGTTATTCTCTGATTGTAAATTCAAATTCTTGTTCAATTACAAATACTTTTTGATAGGTACTATTTTATAATGTTCCATCAAGAACTCTGCATAAGCAGTAACCTTATCCTTGTTACCACAATAGAATCCAGTAGTAAACTTCTCGATAAGCTTATCTCTAATATCCTCGTGAGTCTCCCAACCATCATCTAAATACTCACGATAATCACGATCCATAACCTCTAACATAGATTTGTCATCTATTTTCGCTTCAAACTTTATATTGCGAATATCTTCCGGCAGATCATCCGGCAAGCGTAAGCGCGCAGCGTCAGCGGAGTTAGGAGCGGAAGCGACGACATTTGGAGCGCCAGCGACCTCTTCTCTACTCTCAGCGTCAGCGCCCTCTAGTCTATTTATCATCTCTCTTTTCTCTCTATTATTTGGGTGTCCATTTGTTCGTGCTTTTTGACCTTTTTGTTCACCCTGTTCGACCTTTTTGTTCATAGGATTGCGTCCATTTGTTCGTGGGTCACTACCTATTTGTTCATGGGTACCTGAAGATTCGTTCGTGGTGTCCTGTCCAAGTGTTCGCACGTCAACCAGTTCATCATCAATCATCTTCCACTGGGGATATATTAACCTGGTCGCTGTAAATGCGTACTCTCTTGTGCTTTTTTCTTCGTACATTTTTATAAATCCTTTTTCTTTCAAAGTCTTTAGGTATTTTTGAATGTTGCGAATGTCCGTTTTCAGGACTGCTGCAAAGTAACCATTACTTGCACAACACGCTCCATCTTCGTTCTGTGCCAATGACATTATCTTGCCATAAAGCAACATTATCTTACCATTGGTTATTCCTGCTTCGTTTAGTTTTTCAATCACTTGTTCGTATACTAACACATAACTGCTCATTGCTCTTATTCAGCCTCCTATTTTTAATTTTTCTGCGCCGCTTCTTCGATAATCTTATCAAATGCTTCCTGAAAACCCGGTACCTTCTCAAAAATGTACACATTATACTCAGGTTTACTTCTGTCCGGCTCCACTGACAATATCGGGAACCCAGCTTTCCTAAGCAGCCAAGCCATTCTTTTACTACGGACTGCTTTTGTCTTTGTTGTATGATTCTGATTCATGGTTTTGTTTCTCCTGTCGATTTTATTTCATATTCTTCATGTCGTTCTTTATCAGAGTTGTAATATAGTTCTGTAAAGTCATGCCACGCAGAGTAGCAAACAGCTTTAACTCTCTGTGGAAATCTGGCTCCACTTCTATAGAAACTCTCTTTTTGTTATTCTCAGTCATTGCTGTATCCTCCTTTTTTGTTGATTTTCTATTATAATGATACATTTGTATCTTATAAAAGTTTCTTCTCTCATATATCGGACGAATTTGCATATCCGATTTTTATTGTATTTACGGCTTTTATCGCTACTATGATACATATATATCGTGTAATTTTGTACATAGAAAAAGTTTGTCCCCTCATATACCGGACGTTTCACTATGTCCAATTTTCGTTGTATTTGCAAGGTTTTCATGCAATTATTTTTCAGACAGCGTGCAAATTTTTGTAGCGTCAGGGATTATAAAAGGTTCATCTCCTCATATACTTGACGAATTTGCACCGCCTACTTTGCTTGATTTTTCAACGCTTTTCGGTATTTTTTAGAAAATAACCGTGTCGAACATCTACTGCAAATGTAAGTTTCTTCATATAGTACACGAATTTGCATTGTTCATTTTGCTTGATTTTACAGCGATTCTCGGCACTTTTGAAAAAATAACCGTGTCGAAATATCTGTAAAAAAGTAACTCTCTCATATACCACATGAATTTGTATTCACGCTTTTCCTTGTATTTACAGCGTTTCTAAGAGATATTTTTTCAGATAGCGTGCATTTTCAAAATACAAAAGTTGTTCCCTTCATATACCGGACGAATTTGCATTTGCAATTTTTGTTGTATTTACAGCGTTTACGAAAGATTTTATCTCCTGATATTCTGCAAATTTCCATGAGCTTTTGCAGGAATGTAACCTGATGCACTGGCACCATCTTCTATGCCTGTGTAAATTTATTTCTTATAATATAAGGAATTATCTAAATTGTCTCTTTGCGATATGCTCTTGCTTTTCTGTACATTTGTGAAAAGTTATTCTCCCCATATACCACACGCATTTGACAATTCGAACAATTCCTGTATTTACAAGGGTTTTCAGACGATAAAAAAAGATGATATTCTGCATTTTTTCGGCAGATTCAGCTCAAAAAAGTTCTCCTACGTTAACTTTAGCATTAAAAATTTATATCGTTATGCGTACTATATATCTATTCTCGCATTATTTTCTGTTAATTTTACTTATAATTTAAAATTATCAGTCATGTAAATTATTCTTCTCCTGCATATGTACACTCTCTTTCAGCAGCTCATATCCTTGACTAACACCTTGTAAAATATTATAATTATATCAACATATCAAGGAGCTTCCTGTATACTTTAAAGAGTAAAGGAAATTGACCAAAAAGAATACCTCAAGTAAATTTAGATTATTACTGACCGGGCAGTTAGTAAAATCTAAAAACACAAGAGGTATTCAAGATGAATGTTAAAGCAAGAAAAGCAAAAAAGCAAGTAAATGTAGAAAAACAGGCAATTAATCTTTTGTCAAAAGAGGAATTGAGCAAGAAAATAGAGGTGGTAGAAAAAGAACTGAGATCCTATACCTGGCGGGAACTGGAAACAAACGGTAAGTTCGCCAAGAACGATAAACTCTCTTTCATTACTGATGACATGCTTATAGTAGGATGCGATATAGGCAGTGAGACTCATTATATCAGGGCAATTGATGTCAGAGGAAGGGAGTTAAGCCGTGGAGCATTTGAATTCAGCAATACTTCAGAAGGCTTTGAGAATGCCAAGGCATGGATGCTGGCACTTGCGGCAAAAAACGATAAGAAACAGATAGTACTGGGGCTTGAACCGACAGGTCACTACTGGTTTGCGTTGGCTGCATGGATGATTTCAAACGGAATCAGCGTTGTCCAGGTAAATCCATATGCTGTAAAGCAGAGCAAAGAAATCGAAGACAACAGTCAGCTCAAGGATGACAGAAAAGATCCCAAACTGATTGCCAATCTTGTGAAAGATGGCAACTATGGAATGCCATATCTTCCAGAAAAAGTCTACGCAGATATGAGAAGGCTCTCCATGTTCAGGGACCAGCTTAGCGAAGACAGGATACGAAATATCAATCGTCTCCATAGGGAACTGAAAATCTATTTTCCGGAATACATGGACGCATTTGGAAAAATAGATGGTGCATTCACACTGGAAGTACTGAAAGTATCAGCCATCCCATCGGATATCGCAGCACTGGGAGCGGAAGGCATAAAAAATATCTGGCATGACGCCAAACTAAGAGGACGCGGTTACAGCAGAGCCGGTGAGATTGTGAGTTACGCAAAGAAAAGTGTGGGACTTAAGGATGGGACTGATGCAGGCAGGGAGGCAGTGAAATGGTATGCAGAACAGATCCTGAAGCTGGATGAGCAGCTTGCAGTGATTGAAAATGCTTTACACAAGAAATGCAGGGAAATACCTTATGCAGAAAATATATTGGCAATCAATGGCATAGGCGAAAATATCCTGGCTGGCATACTGGCAGAAATGGGAGATATCAGCAGGTTTGATGATGTGAAGGAAATCCAGAAGCTAAGCGGGATGGGGCTGGTGGCATGCAGTTCCGGCAAGCATAAAGGCCAGACAAAGATCAGCCACAGAGGACGCAAGAGGCTCCGGTACTGGCTGTTCCAGGCGGCAAAGTCAGCGGTGTCGCATGCAGATGAATTCAAGCAACTGCATGAGTATTACACAACACGGACCAACAATCCATTGAAAAAGATGCAGTCACTGATTGTGATAGCCTGCAAGATTCTAAGGGTGATTTACACGATCCTGAAGACAGGGACAACTTATGATCCGCAAAAACTGTTGAAGGATATCAAACGCCCAGTAATAGCACAGACATCATTGGCAGCATAAGAAGCAACATAATCCAGAACTCTGTCGAGTGGCTGATGGAAGGCATCGGAGACTGGACAGGGTTCTGGAACAGAAACCCGTAAATGATGGAGTCTAAAACGGGCTGCATCTGCAAAGGACCAACAGGAAACCGTAGTGGTATAGCGTCCACTGAGTAAATCAGTACCACGACAGGGGAATGCAGGTCAGTAACAATCAAACAAAAAAACAAGAGCTGTAGCCGGCATTGGATTTTACCGTGGGGCATGACCCCGTCTAGGAGCTTGGCTGGCACTCAGTGTATGGTAGATGGTACGAAGGAAGTTGGGACACGATCCCTTTAGACACGGAAGGTTCATCATCATAGTTGATCAGAGGGAAATAGCCTTTATAAAGCAAAGAAAAGGGATGCTTTATTAGCTATACCTGTTTATCAGCTATTCGGTACATGATACTACGATATCCATCACTCCCGGCTCTGTTTTTGAGGTAAATAAAAATCGTCAAAGCCAGTAAAATCAATAGATTTAGGCTTGACAGAATAGGAAGGTACGGCAATATGAGTAATGCACTACCAATCGAAGATTTAAGCAAAACTTACCTTGAGCATTCTATGGTTATCAATAACTTTGTTATCAAGATCGGCAGCCAGATCAAAGACAGCCTGTGTCGTGTCTTTGGCGATGGTGTTCAGTATGAATGGCGTGAAAATGATGATAAAGTAATCATTCCTGACGTATCAATCATCTGTAACCTGAGAGACCGTAAGAACATTTCTTTCACTGGCATTCCCCGCTTTGTGATGGAAGTTTTGTCCAATGCCACAGAAGAATATGATCGACATGAAAAGATGGATATTTATTGCAAGGTCGGTGTCTCTGAGTATTGGATCGTTGACTGGAGAAAAAAATCTGTAGAGATTTATCTCTTCGATTTCAAAGAAGATGGCACTGGTTATCCGTATCTTTATAAGACTGTCACAGCCCAAAACAAAGAAGATTTACAACTGGTTATGTTTCCGAATCTGAAGATAACCTTTGATGAATTGTTTGACCTTGGAGAATATTGACACTGCAAGGAGTAGGTGCTGCTGCATCTGCTCTTTTGTTTCTGATGCCTGAAATCTACGAACGTCCGGAATTTTTTCTGTCATTTTTGAGATCGAATTTCTTCCTATATAATGTGTTTCTTCTGTAAAGTTGGAAGCACCCCGCGTAATGCCAGACACGAGCATGATCTTACCGAACATCTTCCATATATAAAAATATAAAAGCAGAGCACATAGAACCACATAGATTCCATACGCCCTGCCTGCTCAGATTTCTTCTGCCGCTTTTCTTTTTTTCTTCATTTCCTCGATAAAATCATTCACATCAGGATATTGTTCTCTGACTATTTTAAATATCTCCACCACTTGACCAGAATAATCCTTTATAAGTTCTGTCTCTTTTAGTAAATCAGTCAAATAATATCCCAGCAAAATTTTCTCTTCTGGCTTCAGTTTTATTTTATATGTCTTTGCTTCCGTACATCTATTACGAACTGACTTTATAATAGATTCCACAATAACACAGAGCATCTTTTTCTGGAGTTCTTCAGTTTTCTCCCTCTCCGGTATAAACTCCTCAATTTCGGACATATCTTCAATGGTTATAAGATTGTACCTCTTTACTCCGTATTTCTCCAACTCTTCTTCAAACCAAATTTGTATCTCCAACAAAATATCGAAATAACATCCTCTCTGGATTGCCTGCAATTCTGATCCCACTCTATACTCTTGAAGTAATTCTCCCATGCGAGTCTGATATGTCTCTAACAGCTCATTATCAGGCACTGTATGTGTATCTTTACTATTTTCATGCCGTAATATTCCTTTTGGCATAACATTCTTTTTATAATGCATTTTTTTACAGATTCTTGTAACTGTATTAGATTTTGCAGCATCCATGCAGATATTCCTGAATACATACATAGCATTAAGATAATCCGGTTTATCATCTTTATTCAGTCTCACATACCTTATTCCATCTATAAGCGTATAAAGATTACGTCCTAAGAATGTAATATATATTATAGATTGAGATACATATACTTCATTCATTTGACCTCGTTGATGCCAAAAATCAAGCCAAGTACCTCGTTGTAACATACATTTAAACAGATACTCAAAATCTTCCTCTGGAAAAAGATTTTCTGCACCGTTGTTTTTACGTTTATCTACGATCACTGGCTCTTTAAGTTGTTTCGTGAAGATATAACTCTTTTTTGATTTATGTGTTTTCTTATTTTCTGGATGAAAAAATTCATATGATGACTCAATCTCTTTGATCTGTTTTATTTTCTGATTACCTGTAGATTCTTTCCATCCAAGTACACTACAAATTTCTTTGTATGTGTACTCTTTGTTTAACTCCAACATGATTTATCTCCTTTTTTGTCTTGTTTATTTCCTGATATGCGCAAGCAAGCTTGCTTTCTCTGCTCTTCGCTTCGCTCATCGGCAGATAGTAATTGTCCGAAAGTCCATATACTATAAGCAATTTTTATCATATTTTTCCAAAATTGTCAACTTCAAATCCCTATATATAGTTATTATATTTATATAGGGATTTGATTCGGACAAATTTGGAATTAATTCAGAATTTTTCCTTGCAGATAAATATTTTTGAATGAGCGCAGCGAATGAAAAGAAAGGGCTTGCGTAGCAAGACCGCATATCAGGAAATAAATCTGACAAACTTGTACGTAACTTTTTCATACTATAAAAGAAATCTGTATATACTCTCTGCACATACACTCATACAATTATTACAAGTGGTTTAGTCATTTCTCCATATGAAAGTTTTGCTACCATTCATTTTCCAGTTGACTTTTGGAACATCTTTATGAATACCAGGCAAGTGTCACTGTTTTGACGAGTCCTTGTGTGATTCTGATGCAGGACTGCATCAACCAGTGTCGTGATTCCTGACGGTGATTCAAACTCGAGGGCATTTTGTCGTTGAGTTTTTGATCGAACGATTTATTCGATCAGCTTTAAAGATTGCTCAGTCACTGAAATGGTGATCGAGTCTGTCAAAGCAGCAATTCAGAAGATAAAACCAGTACCCTGATTCAGGGGAGTGGTTCTCATTTTAGAATATTTTGTTTTAATGAAAGTTTTCTCGTTCTCATGATTTCTAAGGTCGTGTTTTCCGACTTTAGAGCACATTCCCATTTTGAGAATCTGTCACTTTTTTGCATATTGCACTTTCATTTTGCATATGCTATAATGCCAGTAGGCAAAAAGAAATAGCAAGTCCATGTAGACAAAAAGAATGACGCCCTCAGTAGTGCGAATACTGGGGGCTTCTTCTTGTTTATTTATAGCGGACAAGTAACCGCTAGGCTAGTGTTGCCCTACTTGTCGCCGTCTAACCATTTGCAAACATAATAGGCGGCTATGCTTGCCATAAAGGAGACAAGAAAAGAAATAGCAAGATTCTCCATATAGACTTCACCTCCTCCCGTTGCCGGGTATCGGTTGGACAACGCTGTAAGTATATCACAGAATATATGTTCTATCAATAATATATGGGGTTTTGTTGAATGTAACGGCATTTATTTTTCCAGTGAGTATAAAAGTATACCACATACAGCAAATACCAGAAACAACAAGCCCTTTCTATGTTGAAAGTACCCCCGGTACCTGTCCCACCCTCTCCCCGGTGCCCTGCTCTTATGCTCCTGCTGCTGTGTAATCTGTTATGTCCTCCTGCTCCAGATCATACACAAACGCTTTTCAAGCTGTATCTCTCAGTAAATAAAATGTTTCCTGTCCTGCTGCCCGTCCCGGTGGAACCTATAAAAGAATTGCAAACCTTCCCCAGTAAAGAAATGTAACAGACTTCAGGCAGCAGCCACATAAGCATATAGAAACGATTTTATACAAGGCTCTGCCGTTTCTGTTGATCTGATGTTTATCTCCCAGTGGATTAAGGCTCACAAGTTCCAGTTATCTGGTGCTGCCATTCATGCAGAAAATTACCAGTGTTCACCTGTATAATATTGCATTATCTTCATTTTTTGTTGTGCTTACTGATATTATTTATCCATGGCTGTATAGTGCGTTGTACGGTTCATACAGCAATCTTAACCTCGTCTGGCTAAGTTCTCCGGGTAGCTCTGTAGCGTGGCTCCTAGCGTCGCTGAGTGCGTTTTACGCCCATCTAAGCACCTGTCGACAGCCCTGTTGAGTCCTCTGTCCGGTGCCTGTAACATAGTTCCGGTCATAGCTCTGTTGCGCTGTTCCTGTTGGCTTTATTCCTGCTGATAATTCTCTTCTGGTATCAGCTTCATACTTACTTCAGATATCTGTTTTCAGAGCTTTACACGCCTGATTCTGTTAGCGTTACACTTCCAGATTCTCACACTATCCTGCATAATCTTGTGTTGTGCTTTCACTTCTCTGTTGCTGTTCTATGCCCTGCTGCTTCCTACTCTGTAGGTATCACGTTTACAAACATAGTAACTACAATCTTGTTTGTTATTCCTTCTACACTGCTGTCAAACTGCTTCAGATCATAACGCCTGCAACAGCATCTTGCAGACTCTAAACCGGAACCAACTACGGATATCAGCGCACAAAAAAAGAAGCGGTGTCTCTCGACCGCTCCTGTATTACTCGCCTATTATGTAGTTGACTGCTTTCTCTGCTTTGCTGCTTGCTGATACTATAAACTTATTATCACTCTTCAGGACTTTCAACCAACTCTGAATATATGCAGCGGAGTTTCTGAAAGTCTTTATTGTTTCAATTCCTAACAGATTCATAAGAGATGCACTGCCAATCTCTGCAACAAGTTCTTCTTTGCTGTATGTCTCACTTCCGAACGCTGCATCTGCTCCGGTATGTAATCTGTCAAGTCTGCTCTTATGTCCGGTGCTGTGTGTCAGTTCATGGAATGTCGTGCTGTAATATTCATTGATGTGCTTATACTGTTCTTTCATCGGAACTACAACTCTGTCACGGGATGGACTGTAAAACGCTTCATTACTTGCGCATTCCTCGAATGTGATGTGCTCACGTTCTACATACTCTGTGATAATCTTGTCTGCTGCTTCTATCGGTTCCACTTCTGCGAATGGTAACGCCAGAGGTTTAACACCATCAACCTGTGAGATGTGAAAGACGTTGTAATATCTCAGCATTGGGATTTTCCTGACTTCTTTTTCTCCGGTATCTTCGTTTGTTTCTTCTTTTTCTAATATCTTCCAGAAGACTACAAACTCTGATTTCTCACCTTTACGGATGTGACCGCCCAAATCTGTCCACTGTTTAAATGTAGCATATTCTCCGGTGTGCTGTAAAAGCATCTGATTAATAATACTGTATGGTTTCTTGCTGATCCGGTTATATGCTCCTGATCTAACTCCTGTCCAAGGTTTCTCCCATGGAATGTTACCTTTTTCAAGTTCTGCGATAATTCTTGATGTTACCATTTCATATACATTTGCTTTTGCTGCTGCCATAGTTCTTAACCTCCATAAAACTTTTTATTTGTTATTTCGTTTGTTCTGTTGCTTTATGAGGTTATTATATAACGATATCGTTATATGTTTCAAGACGTAATTCTACACAAATATAACACGATATCGTGTAGCATATTTTGTGCATTATTTATAACGATATCGTGTTATTTCTATTAAACATTATTTATTCAATTTTTCTTGTACTGCTTCAACAATAAAACTATTCACACTTTTAGCACCTGAAGCAGTAATTTTTTCTTTCGTTCCTTTTGGGAATCTCACAAGAACTTTATCATAGTTTTCTTTCTCCCATTTTGCTGTTGCTCTCATATGAGCTTCAGAAGCCTTCTTTTTTTCTTCCATATATAATTGCCATCCCTCCCATTTACATTTTTCTTATCTATTTGTATCACGATATCATTATTTTCTCTTCTTGTCAATAATACCGATATCGTGTTATGCATATTGCACAATTTCAGTATACCGATATCGTGTTATAATTGTAAGTTATTCCATCTTGAATTAACACGATATCGTGTTATAATTGAATCATCAAATGAAACACAGCAACACAAGCAACCGGATCAGCCGAAAGCATCCACAAACTTCAAGCCATATACCTGTGAGTGAACAGTATCGTAACAATAGTCAGGAAGATGCTTAAAGGGTTGCTACTTATAAGAAATCAAATCTCAGGAGGATAAATATATGTGTAGAACAATGAACGAATTAGAAAAGGTTATTGCAGATTACAGATCACTTAAAGCAATGAAAGAACAGCTTGAAGAAGAGTTGAAAGCAGTTGAACGTGAGATTATCGGCTACATGGATGCGAACGAGAAATTGACAGAGACAGGTAATGATTTCACCGTCAAACTCTCAACCTGTGAAAGAAGAACACTTGACAGCAAACGTCTCGAAGCAGATTTAGGAAGCCTTGCAGAGTATCAGAGAATCAGCCAGTACAGAAGATTATACGTTAAATAAACTGCTTATCCTTCCGGTGGAGGTCAACCGGAGAAAGGTGAGAACATGAAACTTCAGAATTTAACATTTGAAAGAATCGAACACTATGATCCTTTAAATTTAAGAGCTAAGAAGAACGGTACAGTCTCAGAATGGGTTGCACGAAATAGTTGGGGCAATGCTGTAGCTTTTGGAAACACTAAAGCAGAATGTCTACAGGATGCTCGAAGATACATCGCAATTCAGAATAGTTAATCATCAAAGTGGTTGCAGCCACGATAAACAGGGCTTTAAGCTGCAAGCGTTGATCGCCGTACCCGGCGGTCAGGTAGTCATATGAACTATGCTGTGCTATCGGCATGACGGGCTACATAACTACTATTTTTCCTAACGTTTTAGAGGAAGAAATTTCTTCCTCTGACCCTAAGAAATTCAACGCAGTGAGATGGGGTAAAAATTCACCCCATCATAATCACTGAAAAATAAGTAACCAACAACAGGAGGACAACAACCATGAACCAGACAGACACTTTAATGACCTATGACCAGTGGTGTCAGTTATTCAAACAACGTCTTAAAAAGGCTATCAAGCGTAAAGTATATCGCTTTCTCTACGGTGCTGCGCTGTTTCTGATTCTGACAGTTCCTCCCATAGCAATGATAATCCACTGGATCATAGTCGGATATTGAGAAAGAAGGTGAACTCTTGGACATATTACAAACACTTTTCAGCTTATGGACTGGCAACAGATGCACGCCAGATCAGAAATACTCTGTTACTGAAGCTATTAAAAAACACGTTCCTGAAGATCAGCAGGAGCAATTCACTTCTCTACTATCTGAATACTGCGAAAAACTTGAACGTCAGGCATTTGATGTTGGCTTTAAAACAGCAGTACAGCTCTGGCAGCAGCTCGACAATACAGAAGAAATTTACGGAGGTATCACAAAATGAAAGAAGCTATTATTTATCTGCTCTTTGACAACTGGTGTAACAGTGAGCACGAACTGGAAGTAAAAGAAGCTATGGACAAAGCTATTCAGGATCCTACTGAAGATACAATCTTTCAGCTCTCTTCTATTACAGAAGCCACTGCATTTAAAGCAGGTGTCAGAGAATGCCTGAAAATGTTCCGGGAATTACTTGTAGACAATCCCGAAAAATGATTCATAACTGTTCTATCGGCTATACGGGAGGAAAGAGGATTATGCACAAACCAAAGAAGCAACAACCTATAGTCAACTATCCACTTTACAAAGGTGCTGCAATCCGTATCTTTGCAGAGAATCCGGGTAACTGGGAAGCTTTTAAGCGTCTGGTCAGTACTGCTGCCAGACACCGATAACATACACATTCAAAGGAGGATTTTATCATGATGAACATGGAAGTAAACATTGCAGTAAATATTCAGGCAACAAGAAAATTTTATAAGGTAATCGTTATCTCTGTAGGACTTTGTGAGTCAGAAATTGTTAATGAAAGACACTTTGCAGACCGTACCAGTGCTGCTGCATATGCCGAGACATTACCTGCTGGACTTGTCTCTCTTCTGCTGGAGGTGTAACAGTATGAGCTGGATGAAATACAACAAAGAAACCAGACAGATTGACCTGCTTCCATACATTTCAGAATTGTCAGACTTTCAAGCTATTGTCATGGAGGAACATGCATGGAGTGTTATCTGCAAGAGATCAGTTTCAGCAGCTCCGGGAAAAGCAAAAGGCAGAAAGACAAAGTTCCTTGCAAATCTCTTTGAATTGCTGAAAGCACAGGACGAAACACACCCGATCATGGAACACGCTTATGATTATGTGCTACATATTGAACTTTCCGCAGACGAAACCAACGCAATTATCAGTCTGCAACGTAAAGCAACCTATGAATTTGTTTTTCGGAATGAGATTATTCCTCTTTCCGGGAAGTAAATCAGGAAATAATCATGGAAATTCCAAGGGAGTAAATTTTCACTCCCTTGGGATCTGGTAATTTATACATACAATCAGGAGGAGTCAAAACATGAGCTGGAAACACTACAATACAGAAACTGAAACACTTGAGATCAGCGGATATCTGCCAACGGAACTGGAAAGATTCCATACAGTCGTAATGAATGAAGACACATGGTACAAGCAGATTCGCAGACCCGGTAATAATTATGCAGTACGCGTAAACAGATTCCTTGACGGACTTCTGGCAATCCTGAAGTCATGGGAAGAAAAAGAACCTTGTCTGATTTATCCATACCTGTATATTCTTCATGTCAATCTTACGGAAGATAAAAAGACAGCTCTTGTCAGCTTACAGCGAACTCATGGTTATGAGTTTGTCTTCAAAGATATCTCAATTCCATTTGAATAACCTTCTCTTCTGCTGCTGGATGTAATAATCAATCTGGCAGCAGGATTTCAAATATGATATTTCAATTTTTCTGAAAGGAATCCAAAAACTATGTCAAAAGAATTTCATATAATGAAACAATTAACAATTGAAAAAAGTAACTGCTGGAAAAAAGAACTCGTACATCTGATGCATGACTTTTATATTCCCAACAGAGTAATCGACCGGATCATTCTCTCTGTCGAACACCGGATCAAGCCAAACACTTCCTGCAATGAAGCATATCAACGTGGTTGGGTTAGGTTCAAAGAATATCTGCTTAAACAGTAGTAAATCTGACGTACCAGTCAAAAAATAGTAAAACTACTGCTTCTTGTAACATTTCAACGGAATTTTAAAGGTGTAATTCTAAGGAGCGTCAGAATTACACCAGAAAGGCATAACAATGAACAGATATTTCGGTTACTGTCGAATCAGTACGCCAAAGCAAAGTATAGACCGACAGGTTAGAAACATTCTTGCTGCATATCCGCAGGCAGAGATCATCAAAGAAGTATATACCGGAAGAAAATTCCAAGGACGTAAAGAGTTTGACCGACTCATGCGCAAGATCACTTCCGGCGATACCATTATCTTTGATTCTGTCAGTCGAATGTCCCGTGATGCTGAAGAGGGATTCATCATGTATGAAGAGCTTTACCACAAGGGAATCAACCTTATTTTCCTGAAAGAACCACATATTAGTACTGAAACATATAAAAAAGCTCTGCAAGGCGGTATTCCTGCTACCGGAACAGACATTGACTGTATTCTGAAAGGAATAAACAAGTATCTTCTGCTGCTTGCCAAAGAACAGATCAGGCTTGCATTCGAGCAGTCAGAGAAAGAAGTCTATGATTTACGTCAAAGAACCCGGGAAGGCATCCAGACCGCCCGACTTGCCGGGAAGCAGATCGGACAAATTCAGGGACAGAAACTCATTACCAAGAAATCAATCGTTGCAAAAGAAATCATTCAGAAGCACAACAAAGCTTTTGGCGGCTCTCTGAATGATGCTGAAACTATCCGACAAACGGGTATATCAAAGAAGACATTCTACAAGTATAAAAAAGAGCTGCTGTCTTCCCAAAGTTTATAATATCATTTGTGGTTCGCGAACACACTCCCGATACTTTGAGTTCCAAAATATATTTGATAATCGTTATGCAATAACAGTCTTTTTATTATGATACGTATATATCGTATTTTAAAATTTGTCACTAAACAATTTGCTTATATTTTCAGGCTTACATGACCATTGTGAAATACTTTTTTAAACGGTATCGTTTATGAATATAATAGTTCTGATATCAAATTGGTATTACCAACTCATCCTAATCCCCACTGACCATGCAACTTATTCAACAACGCCATCTGCTTCGTAGTATCTTTTCCAGCATTTGAATCTGGATGAAACTTCTTCGCCAATACCCTATAAAATTGTTTGAGGATTACTTTTTCCTCATCTGTGTAGTTATCATTTACGTAATTATAGTAACTACTATTTTCATCACTGCTCTGGTAGTTATCAGATTCACCGTTCTGGTAACTACCACTGCCTGAATGATTTTTTTGAAACTGATTCCAGTTGTACTCATGGAACCACTCTTCAAATTTCTTCTGCCGTTCTTTCTCTTCTCGCCTTCGCTCTTTGTATTCTTTTTGAATCTGTTTCAACATTGCGGGATTTCTCAATTTTCCAAACACATCATAGCAGTAATCATACCTATCATCATTATCCTCCAACATATATTCTATGTTGAACTGACGTTTCTTGCGTTCATATTCCAAAACAATTTTTAAATTTCTTCTATACGTCTGGCTCTCTTCTGTCTGCTGAAATTCTTCTTGTAGTTCAAGTTCCAATGGTCTGATCTTACTTTCAACAGCTTTATAAATTTCTTCTTCTGATACTCCCAGTATAGCAGCTACTTTCTCAATCTTCTCTGCACCCCAGTTATATGTATCAAACTCTCCTGTTGCAAGATCATAATACTTCACTGTGAATAATACAAATTCTTTCTTCCTTGGTTTTCCATCCCTGTCACGATAGCTCTGATGTACAGATACTTTATATGATTTCTTTACTGGACGTTCAAAGCATTCATCACTGTAAGCATAACCCCATTTTATCTGCTTTGTACCGTCTTCAGCCTGAACACTTTCCTGCATTACTTCTAAATGTTTGGGATACCCCTGCGGATTCTCTCTTTTAGTTGCAAGCTTCTGTATAACACAAAACATCTTTGATCCTCTCTTTTTTATATTAACCTACCATATCAATAATCTCACCACCCAGCGTCTTATAACCTTGCTTGTATTTATATTCCCGAAATTTCTGTATTTTGTCGCATTTCGGACAATATATATCTTTAATATGTCCATTCTTTCTCTGCCTTCCGTGGTTTCTAGGAAGCGGAAAATTTAAACCACATTCAGGGCATATAAAATTTGAAATCGTTCTTATTTTTTTCTTATCGTACATTGTTCTCACTCCTTTCATATCTGTTTATTTGCATTATTAACTGAATATTCAAACAATTTTTAAATGTAAAAAAATAGACACACCATCTCCAGTGTATCATTAAACACATCCTCGCAAAGACTTCACAGTAATCGGAACTACTGCACTTTTTTGATCTTCTCTATGGTTCGATTTTACGTTTGAATTAAACGGACGTTCTACAGGGAGATACGCCACTGCATCTTTCCACAGGGGATAAGACAACTTAATTCTTTATAATAAAATCTACAGTTGTAACGGACACATATCTCAACTAAACAATCAAACAAACTATTATATAATTCCGATGCAGTCTCGTAAGACTTACATAACATTTACTATTGCAAGTGACCGTAAGCACATCTTGTCTGTTGTTCATTTTAAATATATATTTATCCAAGGAGTAATATAACACACTATCTGAAGCTTGTCAAATTTTTATTTCAGACCAGTGTCGTGTTTTCCGACAGTGGTTATGTTTTGTTCAGATTGTTATGGTGAACAAAACGTTCACCGTTAAAAATCCTTTTATTCTGTTTGAACACTTACACAACCAACACAAAACCAGCATCCAAATTTGAAGATGTACCAGAAGAAGTCCTTACAGATCCAACAATGAGAACAGCACTTGGAATGGATCCTATCCCAGGGATGAATACTCCGGTGGATGCAGCTGATGATATTTGCAGTTTCGTAAATGAACATGGTGGTCTTAATTTGAAGGCAACTCCGGTAAATAACAAAGAATCACTTACTGTAATTAATGAACAGGAAGTATTAGGAAGACATTTTAGAATTTTCGGGACTGTAGAAAACCCTTTGTTCCTTGCTAAAGATGTAGCAGAATGGATTGAACATAGCAATGTGACGGAAATGCTTAGAGGCGTCGACGATGACGAAAAGCTGACCTCAACAATTCTTAGGGCAGGTCAAAACAGGCAGGTAAACATGCTTACTGAAGATGGACTTTATGAAGTTCTGATGCAGTCCAGAAAACCAATCGCCAAACAGTTCAAAAAAGAGGTCAAGAAAATCCTCAAATCCATCCGCAAGAATGGTGCTTACATCCGTAATCAGGAAAATATGACGCCAGCCGAGATCGTGGCTCGTGGTCTTATTGCAGCTCAGAAGATTATTAAAGAAAGGCTAGATCATTCGACCCAGCCCCTCTCTGCTGTTACATGTTCATATTAGAATTTTGTAAATTTTGTCTTAGAATAAATATTGCTTGCCTTAATCAGTTTCTTATATCTGGTGTACACTTTCTTCGGCAATTTCAATGTGACTGACTTATTAACTGCCAGACCTTTCTTGCCGACATATTCCAGAACAGAACCATTAATCTTTAAAACTTTAATGGATGTACACTGATAAAATGCTTTAGCCCCAATCTTTCTTATGCTTGACGGTAATGTCACATTTTCAAGATTCGGACACTGAGTAAATGCACAAGTATTAATTATCGCAACTCTCTTTCCGAACTTAACAGTTTCCAGACCTGAACACTGATAGAACGCGTATTTACCAACATTTACAACATTATTACCAATAGTTACATTTACAATGTCTTCGTTTCTGTAGAATGCCTTATCCTGAATAGCGGTCACTTTGTAGACTTTTCCACCAATTGTAACGCTTGATGGAATAACCAGTGTATCTGTAACTTTTGCAAGTCCTGTTACAGTTACTTCTTTTGTTCCTGTAAGCTTATAATTCAGATCACCAACGGAATAAATATCTCCGATCTGAGGTGTTCCAATCTTTGTAGTAACTACATCAGAATCTGCTCCCTGATATTTCTTACCTTCCAGTGAACGAACTGCCACTACTTTGTAAGAATATTGTGTTCCCGGCACAGCCTTACTGTCTGTCCAAAGAACTTTTGTGGTTTTTGCTACCTGTGTGTACTCTGTTTCTCCATCTGCTTTACGATATACCAGATAATAACTTGTATACTCTGTCTCGTCCCATGATAAAGCAATAGATTTCTTATCTGCTTCAGCTACCAGACTTGTAACTTTTGCAGGCTTGATTACCGTCCATACTGCATTGACTGTAATATTTGCAGTAATCTTTGAAAAGTCTTTATCCCATGAAAGTTTGTAACCAT
Organism: Blautia sp. HCP3S3_D9; assembly: GCF_052063845.1. Taxonomy (NCBI): domain Bacteria; kingdom Bacillati; phylum Bacillota; class Clostridia; order Lachnospirales; family Lachnospiraceae; genus Blautia; species Blautia sp. HCP3S3_D9. Next base: position 2,025 of record NZ_JBQHWS010000045.1, on the reverse strand, counting down.
TTCTAGTGATGAATGGATATTCTGCTGCATCACCGGATTTTACTTTTTCTGTCTTAACTACTTCACCACGATCTTTGAAAGTAACGGTATACTTCGTTGACTCTGACGGAGTTACAATAATAGTTGTACCACCACCGCTGCTGCCGCTGTCTTTCTTTGTCCATACCGCATTGATTACCATATCTTCTGTAATGTTAGTGTAATCAGTGTCCCATGAGAGTGTGTAACCTGCTTTAGCATCTAATGTTGGTGGTGTTGCGTTCTGTCCTTCTGTTACATATTCTGTTTTCTTAGTACGTCCATTCTCTTTGAAGACTACCTTGTAATCTGCTGACACAAACTTAATAGTATTAGCTTTTGCATATGCTTCTGCTGCGCTATCCCTGAATCCATAAATAGTGAGATTTCGACAATTTGCAAAAACATCTGAACCAATATATGTAACCGATCTTGGAATTGAAATTTTAATTAAATCTGTGCATCCATAAAACGCTTGTAGATTAATTTCAGTAACACCTTCTGGCACTGTAAATTCTTTTAAATTTGTATATACAAATGCGCCATCGGGTATACTTGTTGCATTTTTAGGCCAATTCATTGCAGAAATGCCAGTATTACTAAACGCACTTCTCTCGACCAACCTTACCTTTTCTGGTAAATCAATATTCATCAAATTATTACAATCGAAAAATGCCCCTTCCCCAATTTCCAACAAACCATTAGGAAGTTTTACATCCTTTAAATTTTCAAAACTTCCAAGAAGATAATTTCCTATTCGAGTTATCGCCCCACCATCTTCTTTAAAAATTACATGTTTAATTTTTCTTTTATCAATACCGTTCCCCCACCATATATCTTCTGCATCTCCAATGTCCATATCGTCCGTATCATATATTGTCCCATTACCAGAGAAAATTATCGTATCATCCTCTATATAAGCTGTGATATTATCACCAAATTTAATTGTGCTAGCTATTAACCGAGGACGTTCTGATGAAATCGGCTGAAACATTACCGTACCATAATTACTCTCATCACTTTCACTGACAATACATACATAAATATCAACCTCATCCTCTGGAAGATCAGCAACTTTTGCTGTTACAGTTGTATTTGCTTCAATCAGAGTTCCTGCCTGAGTTATGTCAATCTTAGGAGCATTTTCACCACGTTTTACTTTTTCGATATAGTAAGTACCTTTTATATTAGATTGGAATTTAAGTTCAACGCTATTATGATCCAGCCATTTCATTCCCTGCCTAGTAATTTCTATATTTTCTTTGATATCTTCATACTTTACAGACTGACAACGTTTACAAGTATGTTCAAGTACTGTTTTTCCATCTTTTGTAACAATCTTTCCATCATCCCACTGATGTCCTAAAGCAGGTTCAATAATTAGTAGTGTATCTATATTATTTCTACACTCTTTGTCAGAAAATCCTTTTCCGCCACAACTATTGCAACTCCAATATCCTCCATACCCCGGGCTTGTACAAGTTGCAGCTTTGGAGTTATGATATACGCTAAAATGCACCTTTTCTGTTAAAGTAGCTTCACGTTTTACTTTATAATTCACTCCATCAATTTTATCCCAATCACTCTTTAATCCTGGATAATGAATGTCTGATAATACTAAAAGAGCATCTCCCCCAATCCATTTAATAAACGCTTTTTTTCCAACTTTCGTTAAAGTTTTTGGGAAAAATATGTGACGTAACTCTTTACAATTATAAAACGCTTCATCTCCTATAGTACTCAAATTGTCTGACATATCGACTTCATTTAACAATGCACAATCTTTAAATGCACTATTTCCTATTTCTGTTACACTATCTGATAAATTTACTTTTTTTAGTAAAGAGCAACCTTGAAATGCATACCAACCAATTTCTGTCACCTGTTCTGGAATGTTTATAATGTACCCATAACAGTGGACACGCGAATTAGTGTAGTACCCGTTTTACGGACACCCACACAAGACATGCCCCTGTTCTTAGACACTGTTCCCATGTGAACCCTTTT
>NZ_JBQHWS010000044.1:0-30228 GCF_052063845.1 Blautia sp. HCP3S3_D9 | reverse complement strand
AGGATCAGTATTGCAAGAGCGCTTTCACTGGAACCGGAGATCCTGGTTTGTGATGAGGTGACTTCTGCACTGGACGTTTCCGTACAGGAATCTGTAATTGAACTTCTGGTACGCCTTCAGAAAGAGAAAAACATCAGCATGCTTTTCATCTGCCATGACCTGGCATTGATCCGTTCTTTTGCTCACCAGATCGCTGTTATGTATCTGGGAAATATTGTAGAGGTCATTCCTGGTGAAGATGTTACAGAGCATGCAGTACATCCGTATACACAGGCACTTCTGGGTGCACAGTTCTCCATTCATATGGATCCGAATCAGAAGATCCAGAGTATCGAGAGTGAAGCACCAAGTCCTCTGGATGTACCGAAGGGCTGCCCTTTCCAGAACCGCTGCGAGCATTGCACTGACAGATGCAAGGCAGAAATGCCGAAGCTGAAAGAGATTGCTCCGGGACACGAAGCAGCTTGCTTCTATGTGGAGGAGCAGAAGGAAAGAGGGAATATTTAATGAAAAAAAGATTCTCAGTCTGACACTGAGTGCAGTACTTGCGCTTGGGGCTACAATCCCTGCGAGGGCTGCTGCTGAAACCTATGCAGATGGTGAGGCACATACAATTGGTGTCATCGTATATGATTCGGATTCCTCAGAGATGGAAATGTTCTCCGACTACTACCGCGATTATATTCAGGCAGGCTTTCCGGTGAAATTCATTTTCTCCGGTAAGACAACCAACGCAGAGGAAGAGATTCAGTATATTGATAAAATGAAAGAGCAGGGCGCAGAAGGAATCATTTCTTTCGGCGGTTATGCTGACGGACTTCAGGATATCATCAAAGAATGTGAGAAGGATGAAGTGTATTATACACTTGGTTCCAACACCATCAGTGATGAGAACTATGAAGCTGTAAAAGACAACCCATGGTATATGGGAAGTGTAGGTCCGGATCTTGAGGATGTATACCAGGCCGGATGCGATATGACAGAGTATTTCCTGGACAAGGGAGCGAAGAATTTCGTGATCATGTCCGGTGGTGCTTCTTCAGGAAACCGTCTGCATCAGATGAGAACCTGGGGTATGCTCAATACTCTGGAAGAGAAAGCAGGACTGACTCTGACAGAAGAAGCAGAAACACTTTCTGCGACAGGAGAGGTTACAAAGCTTTCCAGCGAAGATGGTTCTGTACAGGTTACCATCTGCCCTGGCTACACAGAGTTGGACGGATCGGGACTTGACAATCTGAGTACTGCATTTGCAGATGGAAATTGTGATGCACTGATGAGTGCGTTCCATGTTTCTACTTATCTGGACAAGATCGCAGACAAAGAGAAAGAACAGAACAGCAATATTCTGGTAGGTTCTATCGACAGTTTCACAGATGGAAACTATGAACTTTTCCAGAAGAAAGATATGTTCGGAAATGCGCCTGTTGATTATGTACAGGGTAAATATGCATCTGAGGCAGGCCCGGCATTTGCCATGATCTACAATGCGATCACAGGAAATCCGGATGCAGTAAAAGAAGATGGACAGGCAGTACGTTTGTATCAGGGATTCTGGACTGCAACAAATGAGAAAGACTATGAAGAACTTTATGGATATGCAACTGGTATTTATGAGAATGCATACAGCTGTGAGGATCTTCAGGGCGTGATCAAGGTATTTGATGAAAGTGCTACACCTGAGAAGTTCAAAGAACTGACAGAGAGCTATACTGTAGAAGATGCTAAGGAACGTATCTTTGATTAAAATAAGATTCGGTTATGAAGACGTATAAGTATATGACTGTTTTGTTGACAGGAATGTGAACATATGTTAAAAATGAAAAGCAGGGAGTTGATACTTCAGGTATCCGCTCCCTGTTTGAAAATATGAAAGTTTTACACAACTAACTATAATGTGGAGTAGAGGAGAAAATTGGATGAGGACATTACGAGTAGCAGACCTGGAAGCGAAGCCGGGTGAGAAAGTATCCGGATTTGTGCATATCATTGGCGCAGAATTCGGAATCCCAGTAACACTAATCTGCGGAGAGAAAGAGGGCGAGACAGTCCTGATCTCCGGTGGTGTTCATAATGCAGAATATGTAGGAATACAGGCTGCCATGCAGCTTGCAGACGAACTTGATCCGAAGAAGATCGCAGGAAATATCATTGTGATCCGTCTGATGAACAGAACCGGATTCGAGCACCGTACCATGAGTCTTACCTATGAGGATGGAAAAAATCTGAACAGAGTTTTCCCTGGAAATCCGAATGGTACACTCAGTGACAGAATCGCTTATACTGTTGTGACAGAATTTTTCACAAAAGCAGATTACTATGTGGATCTGCACTGTGGTGATGGATTTGAGGGCCTGGTGTCCTATGTATACTGTACAGGTGCAGCAGCTTCGGAAGTAGCTGCGAAGAGCCGTGAAATGGCTGAGATCGCACATGTGGATTATCTGGTAACTTCCATGTATGGAACAGGCGGAGCTTATAACTATGCCGGCAGTATGGGAATCCCGAGTATCCTGCTGGAACGTGGCCACAGCTCCCGCTGGTGCGAAGATCTGGTGGCAGAGGATGTTCATGATGTGAAGAATATCCTCAGACATCTTGGAGTTCTTTGCGGAAAATCCCATATGCACGGCAAACCGCCGGTAGAAGTAAGTCCTGTCATCTATGAGGATGCACCGGTATCAGGATGCTGGTATCCTGCGAAACAGCCGGGTGAGACATTCAAAGAAGGCGAAGTGCTGGGAAGGATCTGCGATTATTTTGGACGGGAACTGTTTGTGTACAGAGCCAAAATGGGCGGCATTATTCTTTACCAGACCATCAGTCTGTGTATTATGAAAGATACGCCGATGGTTTCTTATGGAACCTGGGATGAGGATACACAGGGTAAGATCGAGGTCGGATGTGAAGTGTGCGGAAATACAAAACATAAGCATGGACACCATCATAAGACGGATGATAAGCATCATAAACGTCATGAACATCATAAGCATCATGAAGAAGAGTGATATCTGCGAAACTCAGAAAGTAGAGTATAAATAAGTAAGAACTGCAAAACGTAAAAAAATACGGCTACATTATATCTGTAAAGTGAATTTCAGATACAGTGTGGCCGTATTCTTTATTAATCTTCGTGAAACAGAATCTGTGTAAAGAATCTCACATCTGAGTCATCTGCCCAGCAGATCATGCCTACTGCATCAGCCATTTTCTGGGCATCAACACTGTAGGCGGACATACAGGAACAATTCTTGTACGGTCCTGCGCTCATGATCAGGACATCTTCTTTTCCATTTTCCTGCATCCATTTGGCAAGCTGTTCTGTAAGAATATTCTGTGCATGTTTCGCCTGTTTGAAAAGAATCGGATCCATGACCGGATCTTTGAGAACCGTCTGAAGAACCAGCGCTTTTTCATATTTTATTGCTTTCTCATGCATTTCCTCAACAGTGCCGCAGGCAGGCGGACATGCAGGAACCAGATTATAATTTCCGCAGAGATTGTCCTCGCAGAACTGCCTGTACTCTGGCACAAATACCAGATCTTTTGTATCCATGATCGCTGCATTTGCGAAGCCCATGGAAAGTGCTTCCTTTATTAAATCCATAAAAAGTCTCCCTTCTTAAGTTGGATTGTTTGTCTTTAATCTGTCATGATTATAACATTTTGAAGTAAATAAAGACAGAGTTATTGATGTAAAAAAGTATGCATTTTAAACAGAAGCTGCGCTGGAAATACAGGGCAGTAATTGATATAATAAATGTAGTAAGTTTTATCTGTGAGAGGAATTTGTATGGATATGATAAATGAAACGGGCAAAGGAGTGAAAACGAAATATCGTCTTGCACAGTCAATGAAAGAATGTATGAAAACAATGTCTGTAGATAACATTACGGTGAAGCAGATCACGGAAAATTGTGGAGTTACCAGGCAGACTTTCTACCGGAATTTTATGGACAAATTTGATCTGATCAACTGGTATTTCGATAAGCTTCTGGCGAAATCTTTTGAACATATGGGAATGGGAAAGACGGTTTACGATGCTCTGGTAAAGAAATTTACCTATATTCAGGAAGAACATATTTTCTTTGCGGCGGCATTCAAATATGATAATCAGAACAGTCTGCGGCAGCATGATTTTGAACTGATCCTGGCTTTCTATGAGAATCTGATCCATGAGAAAACAGGGAGGAAGCTGGATGAAACGATCCGCTGTATTCTGGAGATGTATTGCCAGAGTTCTATTTATATGACTGTAAAATGGGTGCTGGGTGAGATGGAATGTACACCGGAGGGACTGGCAAAAATTCTGGTTGATGGAATGCCTGGAAAACTCTCGGAGTTGTTTGAAAAACTGGAAATATTGTCATAAATATAACAGAATATTTTATGGATTATGCAACTGTTGCAGCCGGTTACGCAAAGACAGAAAAATTGAAGATTCGGATAATTTAATATTGTAAAGTACTGATTTATCAGGCTTTTTTAGAGTTACAGATTGCATAATTCCGGACTCTGTTTTTTGTAGATATTGCACAAATCTTATAAGAAAGTTACACTTGAGCAAAAGTGTAACTTTCTTTTTTTTGTTTATATCGTTAAGATAATAACAAAGATAAGCAATGCGGAAGCTTACCGAAGACAAAATAAATTGTGTTCTGCGATACATCAATACTACAGAATACTGAAAGGAATGGAAATCATTATGGCAAACAGAATTAATTTAAATCAGACATCTTATCATGGAGCAGGAGCAATCGAGGAAATCGCAAACGAAGCAAAAGCACATGGCTTTAAGAAAGCTTTTGTATGTTCTGACCCTGATCTTGTAAAATTCCATGTAACAAGCAAAGTTACAGATATTCTTGAAAAAAACGGACTTGCATATGAACTGTATTCAGATATCAAACCAAACCCGACAATCGAGAACGTACAGCACGGTGTTCAGGCATTTAAAGATTCTGAAGCTGATTATCTGATCGCAATCGGCGGTGGTTCTTCCATGGATACTTCCAAAGCAATCGGTATCATTATTGCAAACCCTGAATTCGAAGATGTAAGAAGTCTGGAAGGTACAGCTCCGACTAAGAAACCTTGTGTACCGATCATCGCAGTTCCGACAACTGCAGGTACAGCAGCAGAGGTTACTATCAACTACGTTATCACTGATGTAGAAAGAAAACGTAAATTTGTATGCGTTGACCCACATGACATGCCAATCATCGCAATTATTGATCCGGAAATGATGTCCTCCATGCCAAAAGGACTGACAGCTTCCACAGGTATGGATGCCCTGACTCATGCAATCGAAGGTTACACAACAAAAGCTGCATGGGAAATGACAGATATGTTCCACTTAAAAGCAATCGAGCTGATCTCCAAATCTCTCTGCGGTGCTGTTGAAAACACCAAAGAAGGACGTGAAGGAATGGCTCTTGGACAGTACATCGCAGGTATGGGCTTCTCTAACGTAGGTCTTGGAATCGCTCATTCCGTGGCTCATACACTTGGCGCTGTTTATGATACACCACATGGTGTTGCATGCGCTATGATGCTTCCGATCGTTATGGAATACAACCAGGAATGCACAGGTGAAAAATACCGTGAGATCGCCAGAGCAATGGGTGTCAAAGGCGTAGATGAAATGTCTCAGGATGAATACAGAAAAGCAGCAATCGAAGCTGTTAAGAAACTCTCTGTTGATGTAGGAATCCCGACTAAACTGGAAGCAATCAAAGAAGAAGACCTCCAGTTCCTGGCAGAATCCGCCCACGCAGATGCATGCGCACCAGGAAACCCGAAAGACGCAAGCGTAGAAGATCTGAAAGATCTGTTTCGTAAGATTATGTAATTTGACTCAACTGAAATTTAAGCAAATATAAAAAAGCACGATTCATAACGGCAGATTTCCTGATTAGGAGAAACGTTGTGAATCGTGCTTTTTATTACCATAATTATTTTTCAGAAGAGAGATATTCCTGTATCTTTGAATCAATGAATTCCTGCATTTCCGGGACGCTGTGTCTGCGTCTGGATGCGCATTCCTGGGCCTGGCAGTTGCAGATAAAGCATTTCCGGAATGTATTTCTGGACATTTTATTTCCGTCGGGATCAAGGACATCAATATCGAAAAGTCTGCCGATCGGATGGGTTTCTTCGATATGGGTCATGGCATCTTTGATACGTTTGCTGTCTTTACAGTCGACTGCAAGGATTAGTTCATTGCCTGTTTTTTCATTATGTTCTACAGATTCCAGAATTGCGATATGATTGTCTTCCAGGTATTGAAGAATACCGTGAACACCGCTGTGGAACACTTTTGTAATATCCTCGTTTGTCTTAATTGGACCAGGAATATTCATGCAGAAAGAAATAATAGTAGTGTGATATTTTTCCCGATACTCATCCTGTTTTCTGGCACGTCGTTCGCGGCAATCCAGCATATCTGTAAGTATTACGGTTTCTCCATGTAACATAATCTATTCTCCTTTATTTTAACCAAATCAAGTAAATCCCTTGCTTCAATTGCGAATATCTGCTTGACTTATGAGTAAGTAGCAAAGCGAATGATTTTATCCGCCTGACTTATCAGTAATGAATTACGTTTTCATGTTCCTGAATTTTTTTAATAATTTCGTCTGCTTCAGAACTTGTAAAGAATTGGTATGTGGCTTCCGGAACGAGTGGTTTAATAGATTCAATTTTTCCATCATGGATCGCCTGCCGTACAGTCGAGGCACTGATAGCAGTTCCGTCATGTTCCAGACGCGGTACAATAATACATTCAATATCTGATTTCGGCAGTTCCTTTGCCATAATCTGGTTGTAAATTCCTGTCACCTGACTGGTCGGTTCTTCGCCTACATATCTGCGGTTGATATGCAGTGTCTGTGCGATAGATTTAAAGATGGTAAGATCCAGCAAAGCATGTCCGGTGATAACAGAAGATTTGTCTTTCTGAAAATAGCTTGGAAAAGTTGCATTGCTGATGATATAAGGACCGCTGTCATGATAGCAGATATTCGGCAAATGTGAAGTTGCTTCCATAATGAGCCTCTTACGTACAGAATATGGCACCAGACTTGCATCCTCACTGACCATAAACAGATGCAGAATATCATTTTCCGCGGCAGCTTTTTCTACCAGATATAAATGTCCATTGGTGAATGGATTGGCATTCATGACAAGGGCGGCGATATTTTGAGTGTTCCGGGAATATTCTATATTATTATCAGAAGATGGAGTGTTTTTAGTACAGCTATTCTGGAGCTTTTTCAGATAATCAGAAAATCCAGTCCGCCTGTTTTCCATAAACACAAGCTGATCAGACACCCTTGCAATCTCCGAGAACCCAAGATCCCCGAAGAATTTCGCAGTATCGCATTTCGTATAAAGAAACAAATGCGTATTCCCGCGTTCAAACTGAATCTCGATCAGATGAGTGACAATCTCATTCATAAGCCCCTCACCCTGATGTAGATGACTGACTGCCATACACCGCAGTGTATTTCCAAAAAGACTGCCTGTGGCAATAATATTCATATCTTCATCATACATTCCGCATGTATAATCTAAATTAGGATCTCTCCGGATACCTTCTTCTTGAAGCAGTTTCTCAATCTGAGTATTGGCAAAGCGGTCATTAGGATATATTTTTGCTATATTATAGTTCGACATAAGTTTTACTCCTGCAGATTTAATTCAAAATAAAAGTAGTATTTTCTGTAATTATAAGCAAAATTTTGTTAAAAGTAAATTATGTAACTTATTCTAAAAAGGAATGTAAAAATAAGAAAATCCCTCGCAAACACGCTCTGGCCATTGCCTTTGCGGATCAGGATTTCCTCTTTTCCCTTTGCATAATAAAACTGATTACAGGGTTGACAATAACAGGAGTTTAGCCTACTATTATCTCTAACAGGAGCTGGCTTTTGAAAATGGAAAAGCTGGCTGTTTTACTGATATGGTACATAGATACTGGAGGGTAGTTTACCGGACAGAGATAATTTTGTATGGGGATTGTCCGGAGACACATAAGAGAAGATGGAGGATAAATAAATGGAAAACTGGAATGATGTGAAACTTGTGCCGGAGTTTTCAGAGCAGGGCGTAGACTGTTATCGTCTGGAAGGCGGAAACTACGAGAACGAATATTATGTGGTTTCTGAAGCAGAGACGAGGAAGCTTCTGAATACACCGGAGGTAGTTGGATACGAGGTTTATCATTGCCTGATCCCGTCCACTTCTCAGATGCTTTATTACTTCAAGGAACAGAAGAAAGTTACAACTGCGAATATTCTTTCAATCCTGCGTGGCGCATTAAACTATCCGCTTGAAGAGAGCTGTTACAGAGAACACATCCGTGTTCACGATATCAGCTTCCTTTCCAGCGAGCGTGTGTTCAATGAGGATGAGATTGCAGGTCTGGAGATCAAATACAGCAAGCTGACAATGGTGCCGGACAGTACACTTCTGATCGGTGATATCATTGCAACAGGTGAGACTCTGATTCACTGCTTACGTTATGTAACAGACTTCTACAGAGAACACGGTGCAAGACTCCGCAACATCATTATCTTTACGATCGGCGGAACTACAGGAATTACGATCCTGGAGCGTCTGACAAAGGAAATCCGCGAGTTCTGGCCAGAGTTTGAAGGATTTATCACAGTATATTATGAAGGAATCTTCAGCACCTATCAGGACAAAGGTGTATCCGGCATCAATCTCCCGGATGTAGACTTTTACTGGAAAGATGGCATCATTGCACCGGAATTCAGAAGAGAGACCTTATCTATGAGAAATCCGTTATTTGAGAAATGCATCATTTATGATGGCGGTGCGAGACGTTATGAGATTCATGAGCATGTAGAAGAAGTGTTGGAGTTCTGGAAAGAAATGCTGGCCCGTGCAGACAAGATTGATTTTAAAGCTTTGCTGGATGAGAAACTTGGTTATGCAACACCAATCAGTTTTGAGGACTGGATGAAAGCCAATCATTATGAAAAGATCAGCCCATCTGTAAATAAATGGTTATATAAACAGGAGCAGGGTTATATCCAGAGTATGCAGGATGTTACATTGAAAGAGATTGCAGAGGAGAGGATCCAGGAATTTACAACTGCGTTAAAGAAATATATTCTTTGAAATTTAGCGAAAAATAAGCTTGTGTGATGCGGATAGTTAGTTTAAAAATTAATTTGCAGATACACTGGCTGCTCATAAAACTGAATAGTTAAGAATTTATTATTCGTTTAAAACAAGAACAGCTGGAATATTGCGGAGTTAATTTCAACGTAGTGTTCTGGCTGTTTTACGCATATCAGGATAAACCTGATTTTTGACAGAGCAATAGGAAAGGGAGTAAATGAAATAAATTATGGAATACAATCTGACAGAAGGCAGCATTACAGGGAAACTCCTGAAGTTTGCATTTCCTCTTATGATAGGAAATCTTTTGCAGCAATGCTATAATATCGCGGACACGCTGATCGTGGGTCGTTTTCTGGGTGCAGATGCACTGGCGGCAGTGGGATCTGCTTATACTTTGATGGTGTTTCTGACTTCTATTATACTGGGACTTTGTATGGGAAGCAGTGCCTTTTTTTCTATGCAGTATGGAGCCGGAGATACAGACAGACTTAAGAAGAGCTTCTTTCTGTCCTTTGTGATGATTGGGGCGATCACGCTGGCTTTGAATTTCCTGGTGGTATGGAAATTGGGATTGATCATTCGGTTACTGCAGATTCCGGCAGAGATCCAAGGACTGATGAGAGATTATCTTTGGATTATTTTTATGGGAATGGTGGCTACCTTCTTATATAATTATTTTGCTAATCTGTTGAGGGCAGTAGGAAATTCAGTAGTGCCGCTGATATTTCTGGCTTTCTCTGCTGTACTGAATATTTTGCTGGATCTGTTGTTTGTGCTTGTTTTTCATTGGGGAGTGAAAGGAGCAGCAGGTGCAACGGTATTTTCCCAGTATGTTTCAGGTGTAGGGATCATGATTTATTATTATGTGAAATTCCCACATCTGAGAGTGAATAAATGTCATATGAAGTGGGATACTTCTATTCTGAAAGAAATTACAGGGCTGTCTATGCTAACCTGTATGCAGCAGTCTATTATGAATCTGGGTATCCTGATGGTACAGGGGTTGGTCAACAGTTTTGGAACTGCGGTTATGGCGGCATTTGCGGCAGCAGTGAAGATTGACTCCTTTGCCTATATGCCTGTTCAGGATTTTGGAAATGCGTTTTCGACTTTTGTGGCGCAGAATTATGGTGCAGGAAAGAAAGACAGGATCATACAGGGAACGAGAAGTGCGGTCAAGCTTTCCTGTGTGTTCTGCTTTGTAGTGAGTGCACTGGTGTTTATCTTTGCGGTGCCTCTTATGAGAATCTTTATTGAAGCATCCAGACCGGATATTATTCAGATTGGTTTGGGATATCTGCGAATCGAAGGAAGTTTTTATTTTGGGATTGGAGTTCTGTTTTTATTATATGGATATTACAGGGCGGTCAATAAGCCGGCAATGTCAGTGGTACTTACTGTGATTTCCCTTGGAACACGTGTTGTGCTGGCCTATGTGCTGTCAGCTGTTCCTGCTATTGGAGTGAAAGGCATCTGGGCAGCCGTTCCGATCGGATGGATTCTGGCGGATCTGACTGGTCTGATCTATATGCGGAAAATTACAGAGCATACAGGTAAGCAGGTTTGATCGAAAATAGAATGCACAGGATTGTTTATAAAATGATTATAATTCAAACATCAATTGAACACATTTTTCCTGTATGATGAGGAAGTAATGGGGAAGGCTTTGCATCGCAAAGCGTGTTGCTGGCTGCGGGGTGAACAGTAACAGTTTTACAGGAGAAATAAATATGACAGATGAAGAATACTATGAATTTATACAACCGTATGAGGATGCCAAACAGATGCTCCTTACACGTCTGGATGTGCTAAACCATAACCTGTATGGGGAAGCGTCTGCGAGACCGATCCACAACATTCAGTGCAGGATAAAGAAGAAGCAGAGTATTGAGGAGAAGCTGCAGCGCAAGGAAAAAGAGCCTACTGTGATGAATGCAAAAGATTATTTGCAGGATATTGCGGGAGTCAGGGTAATCTGTTATTTTGTAGATGATATTTATAACTTGACAGAGATCCTGAAGAGTCAGAGTGATCTGATCGTGATTAAGGAACGTGACTATATTGGCAGTCCGAAACCTAACGGATATCGAAGCTATCATGTTATCGTAGGTGTGCCGGTATATTGTCTGGATGGAATGGAATATTTTCCGGTGGAGATACAGTTTCGAACTATGTCCATGGATTTCTGGGCAAGCATGGAACATCGAATTTCTTATAAGAAAGAACGAGCGGACAAAGAACAGCTTCGCGATGAATTACGGGAATATGCAAATATGCTGGTAGAAATCGAGAGCAGATTTGAACAATATAATGAGGCGGATCACCAGCAGGAAAGAATATCCGCCAGAGCAAAAAAAGAAGAACAGCCACTGTAAAATGCTGGAGGTTCTTCTTTTTTGTGGATCAGAAATTTTGCACAAACTTATCGATGTAATAAATAGCTGCACCAACAGCGGAAGCAGCAGTGCGGTAGTGGCAGACACGGATATAACTGCCGTCTTTTTCAAATGGGTTCAATTTGATTGCCTTCTCGCGGAAATCATCAAGATAGTCGGACATATAAGCACCTACATTTCCGCCAAGGATGACATCGCAGTCAAAACACATACGCAGGTTATTTACTGCAATAGCAAGATGATCCATATATTCATCAAACACATTCAGAATTCCTTTACTATTTCCAGACTTCAGTATCTCAAAAAATTCTTTCAGATTGCCTTCAGTAAAATCCGTCAGTGTATTGGCATTACAGTAAGCATCCAGGCAGCCGTCACGACCACAGTAACAGCGTTTTCCGTGCGGAACAATGGTGATATGACCAAATTCACCACCTCGATTATTGGAACCAGTATAAATACTTCGGCCATTCATGTAGGCTCCACCGATACTGCTGCTAAGAGAGAGATAGACAACAGAATCTGTATAGTCGCCTTTCCAGCTTTCAGCCAGACCTGCAGAATTAGCGTCATTGAAAAACAGATACGGCTCATGAATATAATTACTGAAAAAGTTGTAGATATTCAATGAAAGCGGGATTACCGTTGCATATGTAACTGTTTTACGGTCTTCTCCGATAATAGCGGGAAGAGAAATACCTACCCCCAGAAGTCTGGAGCGGTCTTTAATGTTGGAAGAAACAATAGTTTCGAATTCTTCCTGAAGAATGGAAAAGTATTCGTGAGTTTCTCTGAAAGGAATCCGCATTCGCTTGCTGTCGATAATGTTCAGAGCCAGATCGATCAGTACGATAGTAAGGTGATTACGGGTGATATCGATTCCAACAGCATAGCGGGAATTGGAAACACACTGATAAATTACGGCCTTTCTTCCGCCGGTTGACTGAAATTCACCGGCGTTTTCAATCAGACCTTCTTCCTGCAGTGCATTCAGATTCCGTGTAGTTGTAGGAAGACTGATTCCCAGCGCCTGAGAAACTTCCTGACGGGAACTCTGCCCGTTAAAATATAAAAATCTGTAAATATCTCCGGATATTGTACTTTTTGTAAAGAAATCATTCATGAAATCCATCACACTCCTGTTCTGATATAATATTACCACTTTTCTGACAAAAATGCCAGCACTTAAGTAAAAACTTTTGTTAAAAGATTAACATAAATAATGTTAATAAATTATCAATAAATATAAAAAGAAAGTGATAATATTAATTATGCACAAAAATATAAGAACAAAATGCAATATTATTTACAAACTTAAATAAAACTATTGACATAAGTGACACGGAAGAATATACTCTTAATCAGAAAAGCAAACGAAGCAAAATTGAAATTGAGAAGGCGGTGAAGCAATGGACGAAATCAAGATGCGCGTCAGCGGAGTAGAGAAATCTTTCCCTGGTGTAAAGGCATTAAGTGGTATTGATTTTGCAGTGAGAAAAGGAACCGTTCATGCGTTATGTGGAGAAAACGGAGCGGGAAAATCCACACTGATGAAGATCATCATGGGACTTTATCAGGCAGATAAAGGTCAGATCTATCTTGATGAGAAACCGGTAACGATCAAGAATCCTATACAGGCAATGGAAATGGGAATTTCCATGGTAGCACAGGAATTAAACTACGTTCCGGAGCTTTCTGTTGAAGAGAATCTTTTCCTTGGAAGACTTCCGGTAAACAAATTCGGAAAGGTTGACTGGAAGAAGATCAGAAGAGATGCGAAGCAGTTCCTGAAAGATGAGAATCTTCCATATGAACCGACACAGAAACTGAAAACTCTTACAGTGTCTGATATTCAGATGCTTGAGATCATTAAAGCAGTTACAAATAATGCACAGGTTATCATCATGGATGAGCCGACATCCTCTATTACAGACAGAGAAGTCGAGAACCTGTTTAAAAAGATTGAAGAATTGAAGGCACAGGGAATTTCAATCATTTACATTTCACATAAAATGGAAGAAGTTTTTCGTATTGCAGATGATATCACAGTCTTAAGAGATGGAGCGGTTGTTTCCACAGACAGAGCTGAGGATCTGGATCTGGATACAGTCATTGCAAGAATGGTTGGACGTAAGCTTGATAATGTATATCCGAAAGAAGAAGTAAAGATTGGATCAACAGCACTGGAAGTAAAGAACTTCTCAAGAAAAGATCTTTTCGAAGATATCAACTTCCATGTATCTAAAGGTGAGATTGTTGGATTTGCGGGTCTGGTAGGTGCCGGAAGAACAGAAACAATGAGAGCAGTCTTCGGACTTGATCCTCATGATTCCGGACAGATACTGATCAACGGACAGGAAGCAAAGATTAAATGTCCACATGACAGTATTCAGCAGAAGATGGTAATGCTTTCAGAGAGCAGACGAGACGACGGAATTATTCCTGTTCGAAGTGTTATGGAAAATGCCAGTCTGGCCAGCCTTGAGAGAATTATTTATAAAGGATACACGCACAAAGCAAAAGAGAAAAAATCAGTCAAAGAAAGCTTTGACAAGATGCATGTAAAGACACCAACTCTTGATACTGCGATCTCCACTCTTTCAGGTGGAAACCAGCAGAAGGTGCTTCTGGCAAGATGGCTTCTGTGTGAGCCGGATATCATGATCCTGGATGAGCCTACAAGAGGTATTGATGTCGGCGCTAAATTTGAGATTTATAAACTGATCACAGATATTGTAAAAGAAGGCAAGGCCGTAATTATGGTTTCATCAGAACTTCCGGAACTGATCGGAATGTGTGACAGAATTTACATTATGTGTCAGGGAAAAATAAGCGGATGCATCAACAGAAATGAATTTTCTCAGGAGACCATTATGAAATTTGCTACTGGTCTGAAAAACAGCTGATCGTGCGGAGGGTAAAAAGATGAAAGCAAAAAAATCAACCAATTTACAAAAATTCAGTATTTATATCGTACTGCTCGTATTGTTTGTGGCCTGTAGTATAATCAGCCCTTACTTTCTTCAGTACAGCAACCTGATCAACGTTACCAGACAGTTATGTGTGGGAATTCTGATAGCATACGGCGAAATGCTCCTGATCATCAGTGGATTCCTTGATCTGTCAGTTGGTTCAGTACTGGCGCTGGCCGGTGTATACTCAGTATCTGTATACAAAGCAACAAACTCCATTCTGCTTGCTCTGATCGTAGCAGTGGCAACAGGTATCGGATGTAATCTTGTAAACGCATTCTTTATCGCTGAATTTAATGTTCCGGCATTTATCGCAACTCTTGGTATGCAGCAGGCAGCCAGAGGTCTTGCACTTTACTTTACAGGTGGACAGAACATTCTTCAGTTAGGCAATTTTGTTAAGATCGGACAGGGAATGGTTGGACCGATTCCGATTCCGGTAATTCTGGTAATCATTGTTACAGTTATCGTATGGTACCTGGTAAACAACACAAGATACGGACGTGCACTGTATGCAATCGGCGGCAGCCGTCCTGCAGCAGAAGCGAGCGGTATCAATGCAAAGAGAAACATTTATAAATCTTACATATTAAACGGTATTATGACAGGTCTCGCAGGTATGATCTTCATGGCAAGAAACAATGCCGGTCTTCCAAACGGCGCGATCGGATATGAAATGACAGGTTTAACTGCAGCCATCGTTGGTGGTACTTCCTTTACAGGTGGTATCGGCACTGTAAGCGGAACTATCGCAGGTGCATTTATCATTGGTTTCCTTGAGAACGTTATGAACCTTCTGGGTGTTAACTCTTATATTCAGCAGATCATTGAAGGTGCAATTATCGTACTGGCAGTTGCATTTGATGTAGTAAGCAAATCCAAAAAGTCCAGAAAAGTTATTATCGTAAAAGATGAAAGCAAAGAGTCAAAATAAAAAACAAAAAGCAATGCAAAATAAAATCCCAAACTATCCAAATTAAAAGGAGGAAAAATTTTATGAAAGCAAAAAAAGTTGGAGCATTATTATTAGCAGGTGTTATGGCAGCATCTATGGTTTCCGCAACAAGTGTAAGCGCAGCTGACGCAAAGAGAGTGTGCTTCGTAGCACGTGCCAGTGCTGATACATTCGCTGCATGGCTGACAACTGAAATGAAAAAACAGGCAGAGAACTATGATGATATTGATCTTACATGTGTAAGCGGTGAAGGTGATGATAATAAAGAGAACGGTCTTCTTGAAGATTGTATCACAAAACAGTATGATCTCGTTATCGTACAGTCCAACAACAATGGTGCACAGGCTCCATATGTTCAGCAGCTTATAGATGCAGGTATCCCTGTTATTACAACAAACCCGACAACACATCAGAATGACCTTGACGGTGGAGATGACACATCAGTTATGGCCGGAACAGGTACAGTCGATGCAGACCCGATCGAGCAGGCGAAAGTCAGCGCTGAAAGAGCTGTAGATGAAATTCCTGAAAATGCAAACGTTGTTGTATTAAAAGGACCATCCGGAAACTATCACGCTGATAAGAGACGTGAAGCATGGGATCAGTACTTCTTTGACAAACGTTCTGATGTAAAAATTCTTTATGAAGATTTTGCAAACTGGAACAGTGATGAAGCGCTTACACTGATGGAATCCTGGGTACAGGCAGGAACACATATCGACGCTATCATTTCCATGAATGATAACATGGCAGCTGGTGCGATCGAAGCAATCAGAGAAAACAAAGATTATTTCAACGAAGACGGAACACCAAACTTCCTTGCATATGGTGTTGACGGAACAGCTCAGGGATGCCTGCTGATCAAAGAAGGCCTTCTGACCTCAACAGCATTACAGTCTGCAGCAGACCTTGCTGAAAAGAACATGGAATATGCAGAAAAGATCGTTAATGGTGAAATGGAAGTAACAGACGTAAACGACTATGTAGATGCTCCGGAAATCAATGCAGATAACGTAGATGATTATATCCAGATTTATATTGACAACGGCGAACTTACAGAAGACGACGTAAAAGCAGCCGTGGAATAAGAAGGAATCAGCATTGCCCGGTGTGAAATTCATACCGGGCAATCTGTGGTTGACTATCCGGTTATTTCAGACAGAATGCAGCAAACAGAAAGGGGAAACATATCATGAAAAAAATGTTACAGAAAAGTGCAGTTATGAGAGGCACTGACAATATGGTGATCAAAGAAGTTCCGGTTCCGGAGGTAAGAGACAAAGAAGTTCTTGTATCTCTGGAATATGTAGGAATCTGTGGTTCCGACGTACATTACTATCACAATGGAAACTGCGGAGCATATAAAGTAGACCTGTCTCAGGACTTCATGCTTGGACATGAGTGCGCAGGTACTATCGTAGAAGTTGGCAAAGATGTAGAGAATCTTAAAGTAGGTGACAGAGTTGCTCTGGAACCAGGAATTACCTGTGGTAAATGCGAATTCTGTAAATCCGGTCATTACAATCTCTGCCCGGATGTTGTCTTCCTTGCAACACCTCCTGTTCAGGGTTGCAACGAAGAGCTTATCGCTTTCCCTGAAGATATGTGCTTTAAACTTCCTGACAATGTATCCACTAAAGAAGGTGCGCTGATCGAGCCATTATCTGTAGGTTTCTATGCAGCAGAACAGGGTGCAGTTGGAACTGGCGATACAGTTGTTATCCTTGGATCCGGATGCATCGGTCTTGTAACATTACTTGCATGCAAAGCTCACGGCGCAGGACAGATCATCGTAGCTGACCTTGTACAGGCCCGTCTGGATAAAGCTATGGAATTAGGCGCAACAGCAGTTATCAACAGCGGAAAAGAAGACGCTCTTGAGAAAATCAAAGAACTTACTGGCGGACGTGGAGCAGATGTTGTATTCGAGACAGCAGGATCACCTGTAACAATTGCTCAGACTCCATTTATCGTAAGAAGAGGCGGAACAATTACATTAGTTGGTATTTCTTCCAAAGAGGAGATTACATACAATTTCGCACAGATCATGGACAAAGAAGCTACCATCAAATCTGTATTTCGTTACAAAAACATTTATCCAAAAGCAATCGCAGCGGTTGCAAGCGGAGCTATCAATGTTAAGAGCATCGTAACTCATGAATTTGATCTGGATCATATTAAAGATGCTTATGATGAGGCTGTAAACAACAAGACAGACCTTGTAAAAGCTGTTATCAAAATTAAATAATAGTAATCAGAAAATCCTTACGATTCAGTAATACAAAATAAAGTTCCCTGTTTGATCTGTATAACGTAGCAGACAGGGAACTTTTTTATGTATCTTTTTTTGTGCTTTTCTTGCATATTTCTGTGTTTTCCTTTATAATGTAACGTATCAGTGTTTTACAAAACTAAAGGGAAAGAGGAACAAAGAAATGAAGAAATTATGGGACAAATGGACAGAGATCGCTCTGGTAAAGAGGATTCTGGTGGGCCTGATCCTGGGTGCGATTCTTGGAATCGCTGTACCACAGGCAACAGGAATCGCAATCCTTGGAGATGTCTTTGTAAGCGCATTAAAGGCTATTGCGCCGCTGCTGGTATTCTTCCTGGTTATCAGTTCTCTGTGTAATGCAGGAAAATCTCATGGCGGTGTTATTAAGACGGTTATCATTCTATATATGTTCAGTACAGTACTGGCAGCAGTGATCGCAGTATTTGCAAGTATGGCATTTCCTGTAAAGCTGACACTTGCTACAGCAGCAACAGATACAAGTGCACCGCAGGGTATTGCAGAAGTATTAAATAATCTGCTTCTGAATGTAGTTGCAAATCCGGTATCATCGTTGGTAAATGCAAACTATGTAGGAATCCTGATGTGGGCAATCCTGCTGGGACTTGCATTCCGTGCAGCAGATAAGATGACTAAAAAAGTTCTGGCTGATGTTGCAGACGGAATTTCTATGGTAGTAACATGGATTATTAACCTTGCACCTGTAGGAATCTTTGGCCTGGTATTTAATACAGTATCAACCAATGGCCTGGAGATTTTTACAACATATGGAAAATTGCTTGTCCTTCTTGTAGGATGTATGCTTTTCATTTATTTCGTAACAAACCCGCTTCTGGTTTACTGGTGTATCCGCCAGAATCCTTATCCATTGATCTTCCACTGCCTGAAGAGAAGTGCGCTGACAGCATTCTTTACAAGAAGTTCCGCAGCGAACATTCCGGTAAATATGAAAGTCTGCGAAGAGATGGGATTAGACAGAGATACTTATTCCGTAACCATTCCGCTTGGTGCTACTATTAACATGGACGGTGCAGCCATTACTATTACAGTTATGACAATGGCAACTGCATTTACACTTGGTATCCATGTAGATATTCCGACAGCCATCATTCTGAGTCTCCTTGCTGCGCTGTCAGCATGCGGTGCTTCCGGTGTAGCCGGCGGATCCCTTCTTCTGATCCCAATGGCATGCTCCCTGTTCGGAATTTCCGATGACATTTCCATGCAGGTTGTTGCTGTAGGGTTCATTATCGGCGTAATTCAGGATTCTGTAGAAACAGCCCTGAATTCCTCCTCAGATCTTCTGTTATCTGCATCCGCAGAATTCAGACAGTGGAGACTGGAAGGAAAAGAGATTAAATTTAAATAAGAAATGGGAAATCCCATACGACGGTCGTCCGGTGAGGGCGGCCGTTTTTTGTGTTATAGGAAATTACTCCGTAATGTTCCTATAACATAAAAAGCCCTCCGACGCAGGCGGAGAATCCTGAAAGCAGGATTCTTTCTTGTATAAGAAACTGTATTAATGAAATACAACATAACCAATAATTAAAATGCATACACTGTAAAAACAGCGTCTTCGGAGGCTTATCCGTGAAAGATTATATCGAGGAGCGGGCAGTGGAAATTGCAAATTATATTATTGAAACAAAGGCGACGGTACGTCAGGCGGCAAAGAAATTTGGGATCAGTAAGAGTACAGTACATAAGGATTGCACTGACCGGCTCAGCCAGTTAAATCCCGGACTGGCATGTGAAGTCAGGCGAGTTCTGGATGTAAACAAGCAGGAACGGCATATCAGGGGAGGACTTGCAACCAGGGAAAAATATCTGCATCAACATGAACTTTAACCTCGCTGGCGGTTATGATGTATGTAAGCTGCTGTCTTAAAATGACAGTAGCTTTTTTTACGTATTCTGTGTATAATAAATCGAAATATTTTTATAACTGTTCAGTGCCTTCGCAGGATAGTAGACTACTGAATAGTTACAAATTTTACAAAAACAGGGAAAAGAGAGGAAGAAAGAGAGTGGAAAAAAGAATTATACAGGTAGAAGAAAAAGTACCTGCAAAGTTATTGATCCCACTGAGTATCCAGCATATGTTTGCAATGTTCGGCGCATCTGTGCTGGTTCCGTTTATGTTTGGGATTAATCCGGCGATCGTATTATTGATGAATGGTGTAGGTACATTATTATTTATCTTTATTACAAAAGGTAAAGCACCGGCTTACCTTGGATCAAGTTTTGCATTTTTGTCACCGGGAATTCTGGTTATGACTAAATTTGGCTATCAATATGCACTGGGAGGATTTGTGGTACTTGGTATTGCAGGTATGATCCTGGCACTGATCATCGGAAAGTGTGGTACAAAGTGGATTGATATCGTTCTTCCGACAGCAGCAATGGGACCTGTAGTAGCATTGATCGGTCTGGAACTTGCCGGAAGTGCAGCAAGCACAGCAGGACTTCTGGATGAGCAGATTGACATGAGAAATGTGATCGTGTTCCTGGTAACGCTTGGTGTTGCCGTATTTGGACAGATTCTGTTCCGTGGCTTCTTATCTGTCATTCCGATCCTGATCGCGATCATTGCCGGATATGTAGCTGCAGTACTCTGCGGAATCCTGGATTTCACAGCAGTAAAAGAAGCAGCGTTTTTTGCGCTGCCGAATTTCCAGCATCCGAAATTTAACCTGGAAGCAATCTTAACTATTTTTCCGGCACTTCTGCTGGTAACTTCCGAGCATATCGGACATCAGATAGTAACCAGTAAAATTGTAGGAAAAGACCTTCTGAAAGAGCCGGGATTACACCGTTCTCTGTTTGCAGATTTCTTCTCCACAACCCTTTCTGCATGCATGGGATCCGTACCGACAACTACTTACGGTGAAAATATCGGTGTTATGGCAATGACAAAAGTTTACAGTGTACAGGTAATCGGCGGAGCTGCGGTTCTTTCTATTTGCTGTTCTTTTCTTGGAAAACTGGCAGCATTGATCAATACAATTCCGGGACCTGTAATTGGAGGAATCTCTTTCCTTCTTTATGGTATGATCGGTACTTCCGGACTGCGTATGCTGGTAGATAACAAAGTAGACTACAGTAAATCCAGAAACCTGACACTGACCTCTGTTGTATTTATCGTAGGTCTTTCCGGAATCGCCCTGAATCTTGGAAATGTAAAACTTACAGGTATGGTACTTGCCTGCGTTGTAGGTATGGCACTGAGCCTGGTATTCTATATTCTGGACAAGCTGCATCTGACAAACGATCAGTAATTTTACAGAACACAAGGAGGATAAAAAGATGGCACTGATGGAAGTAAATTTCTTTTCAAAGGCGCTGATGCGCCCGGTAACAATGAATGTGATCCTGCCTGCAGACAAGGTGTTTTTTGAGGAAGAGGCCGAAGAGGATGACAGACCTTTTAAAACACTTTATCTGCTTCACGGAGTTATGGGAAACTACACAGACTGGGTGACCGGGACCTGCATCAAGAGATGGGCAGAGGAGAAAAACCTGGCTGTGGTAATGCCTTCCGGAGCAAATATGTTCTATATGGATCATCCGGATGCAAATGAAAATTACAGTGAATTTATCGGAAAAGAACTGGTAAAGATCACAAGAAGAATGTTTCCGTTATCTCATAAAAAAGAAGATACTTTTATTGCCGGGTTATCCATGGGCGGCTACGGTGCGATCCGCAATGGTCTGAAATATCACGATACATTTGGCTATATTGCGGGGCTTTCTTCTGCAATGATCCTGGAAAAAATGAACGTGGCAGATGACAGCTCTCCTATGTTTTTTGAGAAAAAAAGTTTCCTTGAAAGCGTGTTTGGGGATCTGTCAAAGATTTCGGACTGTGAGATCAATCCGGAATGGATCGCCAGAGATATGAAAGAAAAAGGTATTCCATTTCCGCACATGTATCTTGCATGTGGCCTGGATGATCCGCTTCTTCCTCCGAACCGTAAGTTCAGAGATTTTATGTGTGAACTTGGTGCAGATGTAACTTATGAGGAAGGTCCGGGAGCCCATGAGTGGGATTTCTGGAATCGTTATATTAAAAAAGTGCTGGACTGGTTGCCGCTGGATAAGGACAGCAAAGAAGGCTTGAACAGCGGAAATGTAGGATTGTAAAATCTGATTGAATCGTGAGGGAGTCACAATAGATTGAAATGAAATCTGTTGTGGCTCTTTTTGTATTATAGTAAGAATAAACTTTGGGCAGGATTCGCATTCGATCAGGTGTATTTGCATTGTTTTTTTGAATTACTATAGCAATTTTGCAGAAACATATTGAATATCATATAGAAGTTGTGTATAATGATAAAACAAAATAAAGTATATTATTTTAGAATAATGTAAAATAAACGCATAAAAACACCAGCTATGGAGGTAAAAATGACTAAGCTTGTAATTAATCCATCTAAGAAACAGAGCAAAATTAACAAAGAGATTTACGGACACTTCTCAGAACACCTGGGAAGATGTATCTACGAAGGAATCTATGTGGGCGAGGATTCCCCGATTCCGAACAAGAACGGAATGCGTACAGATGTAGTAGAAGCATTGAAGCATATCAAGATTCCGGTACTTCGCTGGCCGGGTGGCTGTTTCGCAGATGAATACCACTGGAAAGATGGCATTGGACCAAAAGAAACACGTAAGAAAATGATCAACACACACTGGGGCGGTGTTGTAGAAGACAACAGCTTTGGTACTCATGAATTCTTCGAACTCTGTGAACAGCTTGGATGCGAAGCATATGTTAATGGAAACCTGGGAAGCGGAACTGTGCAGGAAATGTCTGAGTGGGTTGAGTACATTACATTTGAAGGCGTTTCTCCGATGGCTGACCTCCGTAAGAAAAACGGACATGAGAAACCATGGAAATTGGATTTCTTTGGAGTTGGAAATGAAAACTGGGGATGTGGCGGAAATATGAATCCTGACTTCTATGCAAATGAATACCGCCGTTATCAGACTTATGTCCGCAATTATCATCCAGATCACCCAATCCACAAAGTCTGCTGCGGTGCCAATGTAGATGATTATGAGTGGACTTCCGAAGTATTAAAGACTACACATAATCATTGCCTGAAAGAACTTCACGGAAATATGGATGGTCTTTCTCTTCATTATTATGTACATCCGGAAGGATGGGAGATCAAGGGAAGTGCTACAGATTTTGATGATAAGGTATGGTATAAGAGTCTGAATAAAGCGCTCTTTATGGAAACTTTGATCGAGCGTCACGGACATATCATGGACGAATATGATCCAGAGAAAAAAATCGGCATGATCGTTGATGAATGGGGTGCATGGTACACAGTAGAACCAGGAACAAACCCGGGATTCCTGTATCAGCAGAACACAATGAGAGATGCCCTGATCGCAGGTATCACTTTGAATATCTTTAACAAACACAGCGACAGAGTAAAGATGGCGAACCTTGCACAGATCGTAAATGTGCTTCAGTCTGTGATTCTTACTGACGGTGCTGATATGATTCTGACACCAACTTATCATGTATTTGATATGTATAAATATCATCAGGATGCAATGCTTGTAGACAGTTCTGTTGAAACAGAAACTATTGGTGTGGAAGACGAATGGCAGGTACCGAACCTGACAGAATCCGTATCTGTAGCAGAAGACGGAGCTGTACATATCACACTGACAAACCTGTCTCTGGATAAAGATTATGAAATCAGAACTATCCTTACAGATTACCAGGTAAATGAAGTTAAAGGTGAGATTGTACACGGCGAAATGCACGAAATGAATACCTTCGAAACACCGGATCAGGTTCGTGTAAAAGAATTTAACGAAGTGGAAAAAACAGCAGAGGGAATTAAATTTACAATTCCTAAATGCAGTGTTCTCCATCTGGAAGTAAGATAATTACAGTATTTTTAAACAGATAAAATGAAAGATTAATAAACTTTACAAATTCACAGAAAATGCCGCTTCTGACAAAACAGGCAGGTATTTTCTGTGAACATTTATAATGGAAACAAAAAGGAGACTAAGGTATGAACGGGAAGCTGCGTGTGTGCAGGAAATGTCTGTCCGGACAAAAGAATGAAGAAGCTTTTTATGAGGATCTGTCACGCTATATTCAGCGTATGGATGAAGAGCTGAAAGTAGATCAGCAGACCTATGAGAAAAGGCTTGGCATATGCAGCTCCTGTGAACGATTAATGAGTGGGATGTGCAGGCTCTGCGGATGCTTTGTGGAACTGCGGGCTGTACAGAAGGTGCGAAAATGTCCGGATCTGCCGGAAAAATGGGAGGCGCAGAAATGAAAGAAGGTTTAAAGAGCAGTTTGCTGAATAAGGTAAAAGTAACGGATAAATTCTGGCGAGGATATCAGGAACTGGTAATGGATACAGTCATTCCTTATCAGGAGAAAATATTAAATGATGAGATTCCGGGAGTGGAGAAGAGCCATGCACTGGCAAACTTCCGTATTGCAGCAGGCCTGGAAGAGGGCGAGTTTTATGGAATGGTTTTTCAGGACAGTGATGTTGCCAAATGGCTGGAAGGCGTGGCATATGCATTGGAAGTCCGTCCGGACCCTGAACTGGAAGAACGTGCAGATAAGGTTATTGAGATCATTGAAAAAGCACAGCAGGATGATGGATATCTGAATACATTTTTTACAGTTAAAGAGCCCGAACATCGTTGGCAGAATCTGCAGGAATGTCATGAATTATATTGCGCAGGGCATATGATGGAAGCTGCGGCAGCATACTACGAAGTAACTGGAAAAGATCGTCTGCTTCATGTCATGGAGCGTATGGCAGAGCACATTGAGAAACGTTTCGGAACAGAAGAAGATAAAGAACCGGGGATTCCGGGACATCAGGAAATTGAACTGGGACTTCTGCGCCTTTACGAAGTAACCGGAAAAGAAAACTACAGAAACCTTGCCAGATATTTCATTGAACAGCGTGGAAAAGATCCGGATTACTTTGTAAAAGAAAAGGAAAAAAGAGGCTGGGTTCACTTTGATATGGATGTGAATAATAGAGAGTATAACCAGGTCCATGCCACTGTCTATGAACAGAAAGAAGCGGTGGGACATAGCGTCCGTGCGGTGTATATGTACACTGCTATGGCAGAACTGGCTTCTCTTTACAAAGATGAAAAACTCTATCAGGCATGCTGTGATCTCTGGGAGAACATGACTCAGAAGAGAATGTATATCACCGGAGGAATCGGCAGTACCGTAGACGGCGAGGCATTTACCATTGATTATGATCTGCCGAATGACACTGTTTATGCGGAAACCTGTGCATCCATCGGGCTGGTATTTTTTGCAAGAAAGATGCTTGATAATGTGATGGATGGACGCTATGCAGATGTGATGGAACGAGCACTTTATAATGGGATCATCAGCGGAATGCAGCTTGACGGAAAGAGATTTTTCTATGTAAATCCACTGGAAACAGAACCTGGAGTCAGCGGAAAATTATATGGATATAAGCATGTTCTGCCGGAGCGTCCGGGCTGGTATACATGCGCATGCTGCCCTCCCAATGTAGTCCGTCTGCTGATGTCTCTTGGTAAATATCTGTGGAGTGAGACAGAAGATGGAGTTTATTCTCATATCCCGGCAGGCACAGAAGCGCACTTTGATAAGATGGATGTAACCGTAGAAAGCAACTATCCATGGGACGGAAAAGTAATCTATCATGTAACCGGAAAAACAGAAAAAGAAACTATTCTTGGAATCCATATCCCATCCTGGGTACGCCCGGGTTCTGTTCAGGTGCGTATAAATGGAAAAGTGAAAGATATCACGGCAGATGTGGAAAAGGGATATCTGATCCTTAAGAGAGTGTGGGAAAATGATGAAGTAGAACTTGTTTTTCCGATGAAGATCCGCAAGATTTATGCAAACCTTAAAGTAAGGGAAGATGCCGGCTGTGTAGCATTTATGCGCGGGCCGATCGTTTATTGTTTCGAGGGTGTGGACAATCCGGGCCTGCTTCAGTCTTACCACATCTTTGAAGATGCAAAGATGGAAGAGGAAGTCTGCAAAGAAGGCCTGCTGGAAGGCTGCGTCCTGCTTAAAATCAAAGCACGTAAGCTGGAAACAGTGGGAGATTCTCTGTACAGTGATATTGCACCGGTGAGAACGCTGACAACACTGACAGCAGTGCCGTATTACACATGGGGCAACCGCGGAGAAAATCAGATGAGAGTCTGGATGTGCGGAGAATAATCAGAGAATCAGATGAAATATAAAACAAAAGCAAGGAATTATGTGGCAAAGCACATCGGTTCCTTGCTTTTGCTGTTTTCAGATATTCTGTAAAATTATACATTTGGAGTATAATGCACTTTCACATTAATATCCTGATTATAGTTTCCGAAATCTTTTCCGAAGAGTGTCAGACCGCCAATATTCTGAGATGGTTCATCCACCTGGAAACGGAATACCATATCATCCTGAGAGGTAAAAGTGAGCTGCTGTGTATTCGCATCAGAGATCTTTAATCCATCGATAAAAGTACCGTGACGGTCAATGACAAGCATCTTCAGAAGACCATACTGATTCCAGTTCGGGAACCACCAGTCGGGAGTGAACATACCGTGGACATCACCGAAATCTCCGGGGCTTGTCCAGGTTCCGACCTTTGTATTATTCAGGAAAAAGGAAATATCAGAAGGCCAGTCACTGTTGACTCCGGGAGCTTCTGAACTGATTTCAAAGGAGAGTGTCAGCCGGTCAATCTTCTGTCCCGGAGGCAGCATATTTGGAATGCGGTAATCAATAAATCCCCGTCCAAACCATAAAATCTTTGCATCTACATGGCTCGGATGAGCAAAATAACGAGGATCATCTACCTCACCGATGAGATTATCGGTAGTAGACAGCCCACAGGTTGGATAGACAGAATAATTAAAGTAGTTGCCGATCGGAATGTCAATAGAGTAACTGTCCTCAGCCGGGCTGTCATTGTTAGAGGCAATATCAACCAGGATCTTGTCAACATTAATGCGACAGACCTTCTGGTTTCCGTGGCCGGAATGCTCTGGAAGAATTGCGAGAATTCCGGATTCTTCGAGTTTCTTTACATGGCTGGTCAGGGCACCGTTGGTAATCCCCAGACTGGAAGCCAGTTCATTCATATTCATTTCCTGATGCTCAAGGAGAGTCTGGATCAGCCGTATGCGGATGTCAGAACCAAGAGCTTTGAAGACAGGGACCGCCTGCTCCAGACTTTTAATATATAACATAACGGATTTCCCTTTCTGAATTTATAGTATAGATTTAAAGCATTTTTCAAACGCACTCTAACGGCATTTATGGTAAATTATAACGAATGTGAACAAAATGTGCAATGAAAAGAAAAAAATATAGTTGATATTTTCTAAAAAATACGGTAAACTTTTAAATATATAAAAGTATTTTATGCAAAACTAAAATAAAAAGTGATGTTGCAGAATCAAAAGGGGGATACAATAATGAGCGAAGAACTAAAATATAATGAACCATGGATCTTACAGCGGGCAGATCCATATGTATACCGACACACAGATGGAAATTATTATTTTACGGCATCTGTACCTGCTTATGACAGAATTGTGCTGAGAAGGAGTAAAACTCTGGCAGGGTTAAAGGATGCTGAGGAAATCACAGTCTGGAAGAAACATCCTGAAGGGATCATGAGTGAACATATCTGGGCGCCGGAGCTTCATTATCTGGATGGTAAATGGTATATCTATTTTGCCGGCGGGGATAAAGATGATGTCTGGGCGATCCGTCCCTATGTGCTGGAATGTGCAGATGCGGACCCTCTTATAGGAACCTGGACAGAGAAAGGGAAGATGGGACGTGCAGATGAGGATGAATTTTCTTTTGAAGCTTTTTCCCTGGATGCGACAGTATTTGAAAACAAAGGAAAACATTATTATGTATGGGCTGAGAAGGTAGGCGTGGGAAAACAGATCTCAAATCTTTATATTGGTGAAATGGAATCACCATATAAACTGAAAACTGTTCAGGTACTGCTTACAACACCGGATTATGACTGGGAGAGAGTTGGGTTCTGGGTAAATGAAGGTCCTGCAGTGATCCATCATAACGGTAAAATTTATCTTACCTATTCAGCATCTGAAACAGGCGCTGCGTACTGTGTTGGAATGATGTCGGCATCTGAGGATTCTGATCTTCTTGACCCGAAATCCTGGACAAAAGAGCGTTATCCGGTTCTGTGCACGGATGCAGACAGAGGAGTTTACGGTCCTGGACATAATTCATTCACTGAAGATGAAGAGGGAAATCCAATCATGGTTTATCATGCAAGGATTGAAGAAAAGATAGAAGGAAATCCGTTGTATAATCCAAACCGCCATGCCATGCTGATGAAAATCCACTGGGATGAAAAGACAGGAGCACCGGTATTTTCTTACGAAAATTAACGTAACCTGAGAGGGGATAATATTTGGAGAACTGGTATGAGAAAAAATGGGGAATAATTCTGGGACTGACAGGAAGGATGCTTCTCGCATTACAGAGTATATATGCTGACAGTACAACAGAGACAACAGGTGAGGTAAACGAAAAAGAAACAGCAGACGAAAAAAATCATGTACACATTGGGTGCAGATCCCGCAAAGGAGTATAGCTGATGCCTTGGTTATGTGTAGGTAGGATGAAGGAAGTTAGGGCTTCTGGGGGCAGAGATGAGGAGGTAGTTGGAGTATGAAATATCATGTAAATGAAAAAAGAGCAATTGGGAAAAGAAGTCCTATGTTGTATGGGCATTTTATCGAGCATTTTCACAGACAAATTTATGATGGGATTTATGATCCTGGAAATAAATTGTCCGATGAGGAAGGCTTTCGTAAAGATATCATTGAGGCAATGAAGAAAATCAAAGTTCCGGTTTTGCGCTGGCCGGGTGGATGTTTTGTATCTTCATATCATTGGAAAGATGGAGTGGGAGAAAACAGACACCCTTTTTTTGATAAAGCATGGCGTGTGGAGGATCCGAATACATTTGGAACAGATGAATACATTCATATGTGCAGGAAAATAGGATGTGAGCCTTATATTTGTACTAACGCAGGAACTGGAACTGCAGAGGAAATGAGCGACTGGGTTGAATATTGTAATCTGAAGAATGAAGGAAAGTATGCAAAGTGGCGGATTGCCAATGGCGAGGAACAGCCATACAATGTAAAATATTGGAGTATTGGAAATGAAAATTATGGAAACTGGGAAATTGGTGCAAAAAGTTCTGAAGAATGGTGGAGACTTGTAAAGGAAGCTGCAAAAATGATAAAACATGTGTCGCCGATAGTGCAGCTATCAGCGGCAGCACTTCCAGATATTGACTGGACGATGAGTCTTTTAAAACATTGTGGGGCATATCTTGACTGGATTTCTTTACATGGATATTGGGATATGCTTCCGGAAAAAAATGAACTTGCAGATTATAATCAGTGCATGGCATATACAGAACAGGTGGACAGGGCGGTTCTTGATGTAAAGGGATTGCTTACGGCATTACATCTGGAAGGAAAAATAAAAATTGCTTTTGATGAGTGGAATTTGCGTAGTTGGCATCATCCAAATGTACATACAATTGAACAGGGAATAGATTCCAAGACTTATCTTGTGCCGAGAGATAAAAATGATGATAATTCTTCTTATACAATGGCAGATGCTGTTTTTACAGCCTGCTTTTTGAATGCTATGAATCGTCATTGTGATATTGTTGGAATGGCTAACTTTGCACCAATCTTAAATACAAGAGGATGTATTTACAGTTATAAAGATGGACTTGTATTAAGAAGTACCTATCATGTATTTGACTTATATGTCAACCGTTTGGGAGATATTGTTCTGGATGGTTGGGAAGAAGGGGAGAAAAATACAATTACAGTGTTTGATAAAAATGGTAATCAAATAATCACAGATACATTGGATATTTTGGCTACACAGCATTCGAGAACAGGAAAAATTTCTATTTCTGTGGTAAATAAAGAGGCGGAAAAAAAACAGAAAGTAAAAATTTGTCTGAACGAAAATCAGAAAGGGAGATATAGAATTCAAAAATATCAGATTGCAGGAAAGTCTGTGGATTCTTATAATGATATTGACAAAAAGGATGTATTTATTGAAGGATTTCCGGAAGAAGAGACAGACGGAGTATATGAAGCGGTTTTGTTACCACATTCCATAAATGTGTTTGATTTTGAAAGAATCAGGTAAATACATGTTTTTAACTGTGAATATTCGTTGGATAAAATGTTATGGACTGATATTTTATGTGAATTCAGAGCCTGAATAATACTTTGTAATCTGAGTACTGACAGGATGTTAGCGTCGGGAGAAATTAGCCATTTATTGTCGGGAGAAAATGACCAATCTCAGTCGGACAGAAATAACCAATGCATCAGTTTTTCCTTTCTTTAATGTTGTGCTTT
>NZ_JBQHWS010000043.1:0-30329 GCF_052063845.1 Blautia sp. HCP3S3_D9 | reverse complement strand
ATTTACGCAAGTATCCTCGGAACTGCATTTGCATGGATACTGGAAATGAGTGGAAATATTTACAGCAGTATGCTGCTCCATATGGGAGCAAACATCTGGTCACTGCTTATCTCAGAATATGCACTGGATTTGTATTCCATGAAATATGGGGTACAGATTCTCATATTGATCTATCTGATTCTGTTGATCAGTGTGGTATATTGCCTTACCCATTTCGAAAAGATGTGCAGTATAAGAAAAAAGAAAAGAATGATATAAAAATAGAGACAAGATAAAGACATCTGCAATTGTGGAATGACAGTACACATGCAGGTGTCTTTGTTATTAGAAAAAAGATTATGTTAAGGCAAAAAGAAAATAATCAGTATACGGAAATTTAGATGTACTGGAAAGAGTAAAACCTAACAGTTTGATTAGGATTCGGAAATAACCTTTTACTGAATTAAACAGAGAATATCTGTTTGACAAATAAGTATTTAGCTATTAAGTACTTGACAGATACAACAGTATTCTGTATTATGAGTGTATCAATACAACTAATACACTAAATACACACATAAAATAAAACAACACATCATGAAACACGTAACAGAAAGGAGGAATCACCAGTGATTGTTTTGGATTATCAGGACAGGCGTCCAATCTATGAACAGGTTACAGATAAATTTCAGATCCTAATCCTGAACGGTGTCCTGCCGCCGGGATCGCAGATGCCGTCAGTAAGGCAGCTTGCTACAGAACTGTCCGTCAATCCCAACACGATCCAGCGTGCATATATGGAGCTGGAGAAACTGGGACTGATCTATCCTGTAAAAGGCAGAGGAAATTTCGTAGCAGACAGCTCTCAGGTACAGAAGATAAACAGAGAGAGCTACCGAAAAGAATTCACAGCACTGATACAGAAAGGCAGAAACACAGGATTCAACAGAGAGGAACTGGAGAAAATGCTTGCGGAAATCTTTGAAAAGGAGGACGAATCATGATAGAGATCAGAAACTGCAGTAAAGCTTTCGGAGAGATCCATGCCATTGACCATGTATCAATGGAAATCGGTGAACGCCAGATTTTCGGACTGGTAGGGACCAACGGTGCAGGAAAGAGCACGCTGCTTCGAATGGCTGCCGGAGTGATAAAGCCGGACGAAGGAGAAATCCTGGTGGATCAGGAACCGGTCTATGAGAATGAAAAGATAAAACAGCAGATATTTTACATTTCAGACGGTGGATATTTTCCACAGGGATATACGGCAGCAGATCTGAAAGATTTCTACAGAGAATATTATCCGGACTTTATGACTGACAGTTACAGTAAATTAATGGACCAGTTTCATCTGGATGAGAAACGCAGGATCAGTTCCTACAGCAAGGGAATGAAGAAACAGCTTCTGGTCATTATGGGAATCAGTGCAGGGACAAAATATCTGTTATGCGATGAAACGTTCGATGGACTTGATCCGGTCATGCGTCAGGCAGTAAAGAGTCTGTTTGTGTCTGAAATCATGAATCGGGATTTTACCCCGGTGATCGCATCTCATAATATGAGAGAACTGGAGGACGTGTGTGACCATGTAGGACTCCTGCACAAAGGAGGAATTCTTTTATCCAGAGAACTGGAAGACATGAAATTCCATATCCATAAGATCCAGTGTGTACTGCCGGATCAGACAAAAGAAGAAGCACTTTTGAAAGAATTGGACGTTTTAAAGAAAGAACATCAGGGATCACTTCTGATACTTACTGCAAGAGGGACCAGAGAAGAAATACTTCAGAAAGTACAGACACAGAATCCAATATTCTGCGAAGTGATTCCATTGACACTGGAGGAGATATTTATCAGCGAAACGGAGGTGGCAGGCTATGAAGTCAAAAACATTTTCTGGTAGATCATTAAGAAGCAGCTTAAAAGGCAGTACCTGGATTCTGGTGCTGTTGTTACTGGGGTTTATGGTTGCATTTCCGGTAGCAGAACTGATGCTGATCGGAAATCAGACGGATGAAATCCACAGGATGACTTTTGCCATGATCTGTTCCTATCTGATAGTTCCAGGCTTTTTGGTTACAATGCTTGTGGCCGTTGTAAATGCCCTGAATGAATTCTGGTATCTTTTTTCCAGAGATAAGATTGATTTTTATCACAGTCTTCCGGTAACAAGAAGCAGGTTCTTTTGGGAAAAAGCAATCAGAGGTCTGGTGCTGTATCTGGTTCCATATGTGATCATGGAACTGATCACAATGGCGATCGCAGTCAGCAAAGGACATGGTAGTCATCTGATCACGGCAGCGGGGAAAACGTTTCTGGAACATTTGCTTATGTATCTGCTGCTGTATTTCGGAGCAGTGTTGGCACTGGCAATTGCGGGAAATATTCTGGCAGGTATTCTGTCATTATGCTGTGTTTACCTTTACGGACCGGTACTGGGCATTCTTTTATGGGTGCTGGAAATGATGTATTTCAGAACGAATATGGGACTTAAAGAGGGAATGGCAGAAAAGATATCTGTTTTTCTTTCACCTGTATCTATTTCCGTGGCATTGCGGACTTATTCAGGACAAAAGAATTTCTGGATCATTATAGTGGGCGGGATACTGCTTCTGATTGTTCTGGCAGTATGTGCATATCTGGCATATACAAAGCGTCCAGCTGAGAAAACAGGAAAATCTTTTGTTTACGGATTTCTGGAACCAATCCTTTTGTTTATGGTCGTAATCCCTGCTGCTCTGGCAATTGGAACGATGTTTGCGCTGATCGGACCAGAAGAGAACAGGACTGGCTGGTGGATATTCGGGCTTGTGTTGGGGACAGTTGTATTTTATGGAATTTTGCAGGTTATTTTTGCAATGGATTTCCGTAAAATGGCAGCACATAAGCTGCAGCTTCTGCTTTTGGGAATATGTGTAGCTGTCAGTGCCTGGATATTACACACAGATGCCATCGGATATGATACAAGAATTCCGACAATGGCAAAAACTGAGGGAATCAGTCTGAATCTGGAGTGGATAGGAACTGAGAGTGTGAATGAACCGCAGATGGAAGTGAGTTCTGGTTCATATAAACTGGACAGACTCTTTTATTTCATGGGCGGAAATTATGGCAGATGGACAGATGCAGGAATGTCAGATAAAATCTATGAAGTGTTAAAAGAAATTGCGTCTTATCAGAACAGTAAGGAATGCAGCGGAACAGAAATAGGAGTTCAGTTTAAAAAGAAGAGCGGTTTCGATATTACCAGACAATATATAGTGACAGCGGAGCAGCTTGGCAGACTGCTGGAAGCATGCTATGAGCAGGGAACATTAAAAGATAATAAATATGATATTCTGGAAAAGTACAGACAGAAAGTGTCTTTTATAACAGTAGATCCTTTAAATGAATTAGATGATCAGTACTCTGTAACATTGGAAAAATCTGACAGTCAGAAGCTGCTGGATCTGCTGAAACAGGATATAGCAGAAGCCTCACCGCAGGAACTTATAGGAATCCCGTGTGGACAGATGGAGCTTTACGCTACTTCCTATGCAGATATGGATGAGCATATTGCACCGGAATCCTATGCAGAAGTAGGAAGATATATTTTCCCGACATTTAAGCGGACACTTGTTTTCCTGAAAGAAAAAGGTTATGCTTTTGTTATGGAAAAAGAAAATCTGAAACAGTACGATTATTCAGTGACATATAATGCAGAAGAAATGGATGTCACAGATCCTGAACAGAAAGAAGAATTAGCCCAGAGCCTGATCCGTGAATTGGAGTGTCCGGCATGGCTGGAAACGGAGGTGGGTGTGAGTGTGAAAGTGGCTCTGAACAGTACAGAGTCTGCCGGAGAATCGCTAAACGGAATAGAGTTTGCTGTACTGAAAGCGAAAGAGCCGGAATTTATAAAGAAAATAGTAGAAACTGGCGAGGAAGAAGAATGAAGAAAGCAGTTCGTCTGGACAAGTTCCTGGCAGATGCAGGAGCAGGAACCAGAAGTGAGGTAAAAAAATTTATTCAAAAAGGAAAAGTCCAGGTCAACGGTGTGCCTGCAAAGAAATCGGAGATCAAGGTCAGTGAAGAGGATGAAGTAGTTCTGGACGGAAACAGAATTTCCCAGGCACCGGAATTTGTCTATTATCTTCTGCACAAACCGGCAGGGTATGTTAGTGCCACAGAAGATAAGCGGGACAAAACAGTGATGGAACTTGTAGCATCAGACAGAAAAGGCCTGTTTCCGGTGGGAAGACTGGACAAAGATACGGAAGGACTGCTTCTGATCACAGACGACGGAGCACTGGCGCATGAATTGCTTTCTCCAAAGAAACATGTGGACAAGACCTATTATGCGGTTACAGACGGATGTATGACCAAAGAGGATGTGCAGCGCTTCGCAGATGGTCTGGAAATCGGAGAAAAAAATCCCACAATGCCGGCAAAACTGGAGATCCTCAGTACAAGAAAGGTTGAAGTGACAGAACTGGAACAGTACCCGTCAGGATGGTCATCAGAAATTCAGCTTACGATCAAAGAGGGGAAATTCCATCAGGTCAAGCGAATGACAGAAGCAGTAGGAAAGAAAGTCGTCTATCTGAAACGAATTTCCATGGGAGTATTGACATTGCCGGATGATCTCAAAAAAGGCGAATGCCGACAGTTGACTGCAGAAGAAGAAAAGAGATTAAAAGAAAGTGTTGTCACAAAATAAGTAAAATTGTAAGAATACATGGTTGATTGTCCGCTGATATAATGGACATTATAACATGTGTCGGTAAAGCGCAGGAAACTGAGTTTGTCAGAAGCAGATCAGAACCTGGAAGAAACTGTAAAAATAATAAAAAATTTGCAAAAAACCCTCTTTACATGGAGGGTTTTTGTATGCTATACTACAGAAGTTGCGAGTCATGCGCATCTATTGCGTATACAAAAATATACACGTTCGGAGATTCCCGTGGATGGTGCCCTGCGGTGTGAGGCTGGGTCTCCAGGAAAGAGAACCGGGCGGAAGAAATTAACCAAAAAGGAGAACAAACATGAGCGTTATTTCAATGAAACAGCTTTTAGAAGCAGGCGTACATTTCGGACATCAGACAAGAAGATGGAACCCTAAAATGGCTCCATACATCTACACAGAGAGAAACGGTATCTACATCATCGACTTACAGCAGTCTGTAGGCATGGTTGACGATGCTTACAATGCAATCGCTGATATCGTAGCAGACGGCGGAAACATCTTATTCGTAGGAACAAAGAAACAGGCTCAGGATGCTATCAAAACAGAAGCAGAGCGTTGCGGACAGTTCTATGTAAACGAGAGATGGTTAGGCGGTATGCTTACAAACTTCAAAACTATCCAGAGCCGTATTGCAAGACTGAAAGAAATCGAAGCTATGGAAGCTGATGGAACATTTGACGTTCTTCCTAAAAAAGAAGTTATCGAACTGAAAAAAGAACTCGTTAAGTTACAGAAGAACTTAGGCGGTATCAAAGAAATGAAGAGACTTCCAGATGCAATCTTCATCGTAGATCCTAAGAAAGAAAGAATCTGCGTACAGGAAGCTCATACATTAGGAATCCCGCTTATCGGTATCTGCGATACAAACTGCGATCCAGAAGAACTGGATTATGTAATCCCGGGTAACGATGATGCAATCCGTGCAGTAAAATTAATCGTTTCCAAAATGGCAGACGCTGTTATCGAAGCAAAACAGGGTACTGCAGATGCAGACGGCGAAATCGAAGCTGAATCTGAAGAGTTCGCAGCTACAGAAGAATAATTTTTTGAACCAGTACAGGAAAGCCGACAGGCTTTCCTGTCATTGAAAAAGGAAAAGCCTCTCCGGGCGATTTACGAATATTATTCAGGAGGAAAATGAAATGGCTATCACAGCAGCACAGGTAAAAGAATTAAGAGAAATGACCGGCGCCGGAATGATGGATTGTAAGAAAGCTCTTACAGCTACAGAAGGTGATATGGATAAAGCAGTAGAATTCCTTCGCGAAAAAGGTCTTGCTACAGCACAGAAGAAAGCAAGCCGTGTAGCAGCAGAAGGTCTTTGCAAAACTTTAGTTTCCGAAGACGGAAAGAAAGCAGTTGTTGTAGAAGTTAACGCTGAGACAGACTTCGTAGCTAAGAATGAAAAATTCCAGAACTACGTAGCAGATGTAGCAGCTCAGGCTATGAACACAACAGCAGCAGATATCGATGCTTTCCTTGCAGAAGCATGGGCACTTGATACAACTAAGACTGTTAAAGAAGCTCTTGCAGCTCAGATCGCAGTTATCGGCGAGAACATGAACATCAGAAGATTTGCTCAGGTTACAGAAGAGAATGGTTTCGTTGCTTCCTATACACATATGGGCGGTAAGATAGGTGTTCTTGTAGACGTTGAAACAGACGTAGTTAACGATGCTGTTAAAGAAATGGCTAAGAACGTAGCAATGCAGATTGCAGCTCTGAAACCACAGTACACAAGCGACAGCGAAGTAAGCGCAGAATACATCGAGCATGAGAAAGAAATCCTTATGGCTCAGATCCAGAACGATCCGAAAGAATCCCAGAAACCAGCTAAGGTTATCGAAGGAATGATCACAGGACGTATCAAAAAAGAGCTTAAAGAAATCTGCCTCCTTGACCAGACATACGTTAAAGCTGAAGACGGAAAACAGTCTGTAGCTAAATACGTAGAGCAGGTTGCTAAAGAAAACGGCGCTAAGATTACTGTTAAAGGTTTCGTACGTTACGAGACAGGCGATGGTATCGAAAAGAAAGAAGAAAACTTTGCAGAAGAAGTTGCAAAGCAGATGAACGCTTAAGCAGAAGTTTTGATTGCAAACTGAATCAGAATTTATAGAGGCTCTGAAAGCCTCATAAGCACTTTATTTTCTAGTGATTATGAGGTTTTCGGAGCTTTTTTCTATGGATAAATAAAATGGCGAAATATTTTGAACAATCTGAAGATATTTTACAAGACTTTCTAATGCCTTAGGAATAAAATAAAACACGGAAAAGAGGAGAGAAAGTAACATGAAAAAAGAAATACGGACAATAGTGTATGATGAGGAACTTCGGATTGAAGCTTATCGTTTTGAGGGAATTGCGCAGCCCTTACCGAATCATTTTCATGAGCATTATGTGATAGGGTTTGTTGAAAAAGGACAGCGGACTTTATCTTGTCGGAATAAAGAGTATGGCATAGAGTGTGGGAATGTAGTCCTTTTTAATCCTGGAGATAATCATGCTTGCGTTCAAAGTGATGATGGAACTTTTGATTACCGGGGATTTAATATTTCTAAGAGTATTATGCTTGATCTGGCAGAGGAAGTGACAGGAAGACGGGAACTTCCAGGGTTTTCAAAGAATGTTCTTTATGAACATGCGAGCATACCGAGACCGTTTACGGTTTTTGCGCCATGGGCGGCACAGCTTTTTAAAAATTCTGTTTCTGCGGGATGAAAGACTACGTCACATACAGTCATCTGGTCGGTTACGGTACCGTAATCAATATCTGGTTTTGCAGTGATATCCGGTGAAAATCCGATGGATGTCTACAAGTTCAGCTCTGTAATTTACGCTCATACCGTTGTCCTCCAATATATCAGTTTGATATATATTTTAATCCCTTCAGGGTAGGAATACAGATTCTATCTGCTGAATTTTTCTAAAAGAAATGTAAAAAGCCTTAAAGTAATTTGTGACACAAAGAAAAAGTAAACAAACTGACAGGAAACAAGTAAAAATGAATTGCTGAATTATATAACAGACAGTATAATAGAGAGAAAGTGGTGTTTGGAAATAGTCCAGATATAATAGAAAAAGGAGTTATTTTACAAATGAACATTTTTTCCGGTTATGAGTTGCTTTGGCTGTTTTTTGTTTATTCGTTTCTGGGGTGGGTTCTGGAGACGGTGACAGCTACTTTGAAGCAACGTAAGTTTTCTAACCGAGGTCTTGTGAACGGGCCATTTTGTGTAATGTATGGAATTACAGCGGTGATCATTTCCGTTGGTCTGCAGGAACTGACGGGGTTCTGGCTGTTCTGGTATTCGATGATCTATGCGACAGTGATGGAGTGGGTTGGAGGCCACCTGATTGAAAAGGCGTTTAAGGAGAGATGGTGGGACTATTCCGGGGTTAAATGGAATCTGGATGGATATATCTGTCTGCCGGCATCTGCTTTGTGGGGCATTTTTGGATACATAGTGGTCAGGTGGGGAAATAAGCTGACATGGAAACTGTTATCTGTTTTTCCATCCGTATTATCACATATTGTATTGTTGGTCTTGATCATATTAATGATTGTAGATATTACGGCTTCATATCTTTTACTGATAAAAAAAGGACCATATCTGGAACAATGTGCGGCGGCGAATGAACAGCTTGATAAAGTAAGCGGACATCTGACTTTATGGATTACAGACTGGATTGAACGAAGAATCCACAAAGCCTATCCAAAAGTGCAGAAAATGCAGTCAGCAGAGAACACGGCAGCAGAGAATGTTTTTGCACAGGGCTGTGGTTTTTATAAACTGATGCTGTTATTTATCATAGGGGCATTTCTGGGAGATATTATTGAAACAGCTTTCTGCCGGATTACAATGGGTTACTGGATGAGCCGGAGCAGTCTGGTATGGGGACCATTCAGTATTGTGTGGGGACTGGCACTTGCGCTTGTTACCTGGTTTTTGTATAAATATAAAGACCGCAGTGAGAGCTTTCTCTTTCTGACAGGTACTTTTCTGGGAGGAGCTTATGAGTATCTGTGCAGTGTATTTACAGAAATCTTCTTTGGAAAGGTATTCTGGGATTACAGTAAACTGCCGTTTAATCTGGGAGGAAGAATTAATCTGCTGTACTGCTTTTTCTGGGGGATTGCAGCAGTTGTATGGTTTAAGAAAGCATATCCTCTTCTTTCTGGTTTAATTGAAAAAATACCTGTAAAACCAGGAAAAATCATTACCTGGATACTGACTGTCTTTATGTGTTGTAACATTATTGTTTCTTCTGTAGCACTGATACGCTATGACCAGCGTGCACAGGGCGTTAAAGCACAAAATCAGATAGAACAGTGGGTGGATACACACTTCGACGATGCCAGAATGAAACAGATTTATCCGAAGGCGAAATCCACGCATAAAAAGACAGATTTACAGTAATTTAACCGAATGAAGTAGCGAAGCGGATGATTTTATCCGCTTGACTATGGCTTCAGGGAAATGATATAGCAAAAATACTCTTGACATTAAACCCTACTTTAATGATATGATTAATCGAAATAACAAAAGGAAGAATAATCAGGAGGTTAACCACCATGGAAAATAAACTGGAACATTTAAAAGAATACCTCAAAGAGCTTGGCAGCGTAGCAGTTGCTTTCTCAAGTGGAGTAGATTCTACATTCTTATTAAAAGTAGCTCATGATGTACTGGGAGATAAGGCAATCGCGATCACAGCGCAGTCCTGTTCTTTTCCGAAAAGAGAATTGAACGAAGCCAAAGCGTTCTGTGAGAAAGAGGGCGTTAAGCATGTGATCTGCCAGTCTGAAGAACTGGAGATTGAGGGATTTTCCCAGAACCCACCAAACAGATGTTACTTATGTAAGAAAGAACTGTTTGAGAAAATCGGGGATATTGCGAAAGAGAATGGAATTGCATATATTGTAGAAGGTTCCAATATGGATGACAACGGCGATTACAGACCAGGTCTGATCGCAGTAAAGGAACTTGGTGTTAAGAGTCCATTACGTGAAGCGAAGCTGACGAAAGTAGAGATCAGAGAGTATTCTAAAGAACTGGGACTTCCTACATGGGATAAGCAGTCCTTTGCCTGTCTGTCTTCCAGATTTGTATACGGCGAGACCATCAGCGAAGAGAAACTTGGAATGGTTGAGAAAGCGGAGCAGCTTTTACTTGATCATGGATTCCATCAGGTTCGTGTACGTATTCACGGATTACTTGCAAGAATCGAGATTATGCCGGAGGAATTTCCGAAACTTCTGGAGAAGAATGTCCGTGAGGATATCGCGAAAAAATTTAAGGAGTATGGATTTACTTATGTGACAATGGATATTCTTGGATATCGTATGGGAAGCATGAACGAGACACTTGACAAAAACGATAAAAAGACTCTTTAAGGCGGGATATACACCGACAAATCAGTTGACAAATATCTCAGATATCATTACACTGTTAAATAGAGAAAAGGGCTGCTGCATTTCTATGTGGCCGCCCTTTTCATGCCTATAGAGGTATGCAAAGGAGAAAATGCAATGACAGTAAAAGAAAGAATTACCGCGCTTCGGGAACGCATGAAAGAAAAAAAGATCGATGCTTATCTGGTCCCGACAGATGATTTTCATGCATCTGAATATGTAGGAGAATATTTCAAATGCAGAAAATATATCACAGGTTTTACCGGTTCTGCGGGAACGGCAGTGATCATGCAGGACATGGCCGGTCTGTGGACGGACGGACGTTATTTTATTCAGGCAGCCGCACAGTTAGAGGGAACAGGTGTAGATCTTTTTAAGATGGGAGAGCCGGGAGTTCCGACAATACATCAGTTTCTGGAAGAAAAATTAGGAGAAGGCATGTGCCTTGGATTTGACGGAAGGACCATCAGTGCAAAAGAGGCATCCGAGCTGTCAGAAGCACTCGGAAAGAAAGGCGCTTCCCTTTCTGTAGATTATGACCTGGTAGGAGAGGTATGGGAAGACCGTCCGGCACTTTCCTGCGAGCCGGTGATGGAACTGGATGTAAAATGGGCAGGAGAATCCCGCGCAGATAAATGCGCAAAGATCCGCAAGGCAATGGAAGAAAAGGGAGCAGATGCCTTTGTCCTGACTTCTCTGGATGATATCGCATGGCTGTTAAACATCCGTGGCGGAGATGTACATTGCTGCCCGGTTGTCCTGTCTTATCTGGTAATGACTCAGAAAGAGATTAAGCTGTTTGCCAATGAGAAGGCATTTCCGGCAGAAGTTCTGGATGCTCTGGCAAAAGACGGCGTGACTCTTCTTCCATATGACAGCATCTACGAATATGTAAAAACATTTGCAAAAGATATGAAAGTTCTTCTCTGCAAACAGAAAGCAAACAGCCGCCTGGTAAGCAATATCCCGGCAGAGGTTGAAATTCTGGATGAAGAGAACCTGACCCTTCTTCCAAAAGCGATCAAAAATCCGGTAGAAGTGGAGAATGAACGTATCGCACATATCAGAGATGGTGTGGCACTTACAAAGTTTATCTACTGGTTAAAGAAAAATGTAGGCAAGATTCCGATGACCGAATTAAGTGCAGAGGAGAAGCTGTACAGTTTCCGTGCACAGCAGGAGAACTTTATTGACAACAGCTTTGATCCGATCATTTCCTATGGAGTTCATGCTGCGATCAACCATTATTCAGCAACACCGGAGACCGATATCCCGATCGAGCCGAGAAGCTTCCTGCTGGCAGATACAGGCGGAAACTATTATGAAGGTACTACAGATACCACACGTACCATTGTTATGGGACCTGTAACAGATGAGCAGAAGAAATTTTTCACTGCGGTTTTACGTGGTATGCTGAATCTGGGAAATGCGAAATTCCGTTATGGATGTACAGGTGTGAATCTGGATTGTCTGGCACGTGGTCCGCTGTGGGAACTGGGAAAGGACTTCAATCATGGAACAGGACATGGAGTAGGTTATCTGCTTAATGTTCACGAGGGACCAAACAGTGTCCGATGGAAAGTCGTTCCGGGAAACAATGCAGTTCTGGAAGAGGGCATGATCACATCTGATGAGCCTGGATACTATGTAGAAGACGGATTTGGAATCCGCCATGAGAACATGATCGTATGCAAAAAAGCTGAGAAAACAGAGTATGGACAGTTTATGTGCTTCGAATTCCTGACTATGGTTCCATTTGACCTTGATGCCGTGGTTCCGGAGCAGATGACCGCACATGAGAGAGAACTTCTTAATAATTATCATGCGCAGGTATATGAAAAGATTTCTCCGTATCTGGATGAAGATGAGAAAGCATGGCTGAAAGAAGCCACACGTGCGATTTAACCGAATCAGCTACGAAGCGGATCAAGTTATTCGATGCAGAGCCACATAGCGAAGAGAATGTTGTTATTCGCATGAGCCGGATAACAAAATTGTTTCATGATCAGAAGAATATTTTTCGATGTAAATATACTGTGAAATGACAGAACAAAAAACAGTCTCCGAAATCTTTTGAAATTTCGGGGACTGTTTTGACTTTATCAGGCGGCTAAGAGCATTTACCTGGTTATTTAAATTTTGCCTGACAGGTTTTATTCTTTTGCATTTTCAGATTTGTTAAGAAGATGATCCAGGAGCTGAGAAATCGTCTGATTTAATACAGGATGTCGCAAATATGGAGCAATCTGGCTCATTGGCACAAGGACAAAATCGCGGTTCTGCAGATCAATATGTGGGATATGAAGGTCTGGAGTATCAATGATTTCCTGATCGTAAAACAGGATATCCAGATCCAGTGTCCTTGGTCCCCAGCGGATGATACGTTCTCTGTTTGCTGCCTGCTCTAATTGATGCAGTCGTCCAAGTAATTCCTCAGGAGTAAGGAGTGTACGCAGTTTCAGAACTCCATTTAAAAATTCATCCTGTTCGGTAACACCGTAAGGTTCTGTGATGAGATAATCGGAAATTGCTTCAATGCGGCATCCTTTGGTTTCTGCCAGACCACGA
Source organism: Blautia sp. HCP3S3_D9 (assembly GCF_052063845.1). NCBI lineage: Bacteria > Bacillati > Bacillota > Clostridia > Lachnospirales > Lachnospiraceae > Blautia > Blautia sp. HCP3S3_D9. The sequence goes on along the minus strand of NZ_JBQHWS010000043.1, from coordinate 17,640 downwards.
ATTCCATTGTCGATATACATTTTTTTATCTCCCATATTGGAACCAAAAGCAATGTAAGCAGTATGCCATCTTCGTGTGATCTCCACAGATACCGTTTTCAGGGGAAGTCCAACCGGTGCCCATGGCTTTTCGATTTTCAGAGTAACCTTTTCAAGTCCGGAAAGAGAACAGAGGAGCATATCTGCCAGATTCTCTGCAAGAGCTTCCAGAAGCTTAAAAGTATGTTTTCTGGTGAAATCAGTGATCATATGGCTGACTTCGCCATAGTTGATAGAAGCAGTCAGATCATCGGTTAATCCTGCCCGACGTGTACTGGTAAAAAGTGTGGCAGAGATAACGAATTTCTGTCCCAGAACATTTTCTTCTGGATATACTCCATGGTTTGCAAAAATTTCCAGTTCTTTAATCTCTATTTTATCTAATCTGGTTTCATCCATAACAGCAAGTCCTTTCTGTAAGTTATTTATATTTACTGTCTTAATTGCAATATTTTATGGAAGTGTGATAGGTCAGTAAATGTTATTGTTCACTTCGTGCACCGTGATCAGTAATTATCTGCGTCCCAAGATTGCTTCTGTCATCTGAATGACACGTTTGTTTTCCTTGACATCATGAACACGGACAAAAGAGCATCCCTTCATTACGCCGATCACGCTGGTGGCCAGAGTTCCTTCCACGCGCTGGTCAACAGGCAGATCCAGTGCCAGTCCGATCATGGATTTGCGTGAGGTGCCGAGGAGAACCGGGAATCCCAGATTCTGAAAAAGTTCAAGATGGTTCATAGTTTGCAGATTCATTTCAAATGTTTTTCCAAAACCAACACCTGGATCAAGCATGATCTTTTCATCTTTAATACCGGCCTGTCTTGCAAGATTGACACACTCCTGGGTTTCTGAGAGCATGTCTATAAGAAAGTTCTGATATTCTGTGTTGGATTTGTTGTGCATCAGGCAACAGGCAACGTCATATTTAGCGATTACGGATGCCATTTGCGGATCATATTTTAATCCCCAGATATCGTTGACCAGATCAGCACCTGCCTGGATGGAACTTTCAGCAACACTGCTTTTAAAAGTATCTACAGAAATAGGAATGTCGAAACGTTGTCTGACAGCCTCGATAACCGGCAGGACTCTCTGAGCTTCTTCGTCGGCACTGACCGGTGTATGGCCAGGACGCGTGGATTCGCCGCCGATATCAATAATATCTGCTCCATCAGCGATCATTGCTTCTGTATGTTTCAGAGCTTCATCCATGTGATTCCATTTGCCGCCGTCCGAGAAGGAGTCAGGAGTAATATTTAAAATTCCCATTATGTAAGTTTGATTTTGAGTATCAAATAAACGGTTTCCAATTTTCATGAGCAGGGACCATCCTTTCTTTTATGGTTATGTAGAGGATTAAAGCATGTTTGAACAAGATGTGCGTCACAATTTGTGGGAATGATTTTTCAAACACGCTCTAGTATTCAATTTTCATATTTTTTTTTCGCTGGACCAGTAGCATTCAGAAACAGCGGAACATAAAAAACAGTTTCTGGATTTTTTGTCTGCTTTATAAAGGAGTACTGCAAGCGTATTGCAGGAATCTCCTTTTCTGTGATGACCGATGGAAGACAGGATCTGTTCTTTTTCCTGCTCTGTAAAATTCAGGTCTGCCAGAATTTCCCGTGCGATTTCCGTACCTGCAATATCATGGGGAATATCATGCAGATACTGTTCTGCACGTCCGATATCGTGAAGAAGAGCTGTGGCATAGATCAGTTCTCTGGACAGATCCATATGTTCTTCCAGCGCATAAATATACATTAACCGTGCAACATCCAGAAAATGTTCCGGAGTATGACGGCAGAAAATGCGGTCATTCTCAAGTTCCTGTATTTTTTTATAATGTTCCTGATAAACAGGATGCTGCCAGATTTGATTGATACGATCCATATCTAAGAAATCGGTATTCATTCTTTTACCATGGAAAGGAACATTTTCTGCAGTTCCTTATCTTCCTTAAATGCGCCGCGGGTTACGGTAGTGATCGTTTTACTTCCAGGCTTTTTGATTCCGCGCATGGTCATACAGGTGTGTTCTGCCTCCAGCATTACCATGATTCCCTTTGGATTCAGGGCGCGTTCCAGAGCATCTGCGATCTGGACGGTAAGGCGCTCCTGAATCTGCGGTCTTCTGGCATAAACTTCTACGGTACGTGCCAGTTTGCTTAAACCGGTAACTTTGCCGTCAGGGATGTAGGCGAGATGAGCTTTTCCATAAAAAGGCATCAGGTGATGCTCGCACATAGAGTAAAAAGTAATGTCTTTTTCCAGTACGATTTCATTATTTTCCCCTGGAAATTGTTTTAATAAATGCTGGTCTGCCTCCTGACCGAGACCTCCGTAAATTTCTTCACACATACGGGCAATTCTGTCGGGAGTATCGACCAGCCCTTCCCGTGTGATATCTTCACCGATTCCCTCCAGAAGCAGACGGACTGCCTGCTCGATTTTTTGTTTGTCAACCATTAAAAATAACCTCCTTTGTATTTGTAGAATGGAGATTATCCTTTTAATCAGTTTTTGGGCGTGCACTTCAGGTTTGATACACAAAAAAGGATATCTCCAATTGTGATAGAATGTATGTCGAAAACATTCCCTAACACAATATGAGATATCCTCTTATATTGTTTGCAACGGGTGCGGATAATATACCGTAAGACGTACTTTTCGTTTCAGTGACAACTCCCCATTCACCGAACACTTGACGCATAAAATCCTATTTTGCATATCATTCATTTCAACACCAGTATATCATGTCATACAGTAATAGAAAAGATTTTTTTGACATTATTGGAAATTTATTTCAACTGGTAATGAAAAGAACTTGTTGCTGAAGGGCGATTATTCAGAAACCTTAGCAAACTGGCTGTTATACAGAGTATGATAAAAGCCGCCCTTCGCGATCAGTTCATCATGTGTACCCTGTTCAATAATACTTCCGTCTTTCATAACAAGGATCAGATCTGAATTGCGGATCGTGGAGAGACGGTGAGCAACGATAAAGCTTGTTCTTCCCTCCATCATTCGTTCAAATGCTTCCTGAATCTGTAATTCTGTTCTGGTATCAATACTGGAAGTAGCCTCATCCAGAATCAGCATCGGAGGCAGGCAGAGCATAACTCGTGTGATACACAGAAGCTGTTTCTGTCCTTGACTTAAGCTGTCCTCGTTAAGCATGGTATCCAGTCCTTTAGGAAGACGCTGGATAAATTCCCAGCTATGGGTAAGCTTGGCTGCTTCGATGATCTCAGTATCTGTAGCGTCCGGTTTTCCAATAGAGATATTGTCACGGACGGTTCCGTTTTTGATCCATGTTTCCTGAAGCACCATACCATAGCTGCTTCTCAGAGAATGACGGGTAATGTCTTTAATTGGTTTACCGTCAACGGAAATAGAACCGGCATTTACATCATAGAATCTCATCAGAAGGTTGATAAAGGTTGATTTACCGCATCCGGTGGGCCCTACGATAGCAACACGCATACCAGGTTTTACATGAAGATTGAAGTCCTCGATCAGTTTTTTTGACTCATCATAATGGAAGCATACATTCTTGATATCCACTTCACCTTTTACATTTTCCAGTGTGTTAGAAGCTTCTGCAACTTCCGGTTCTTCTTCAAGCAGATCAAAGATTCTGCCTGCGCATGCAAGTGCGTTCTGAAGCTCTGTGACAACAGAACTGATATCATTGAATGGCTTCATATACTGATTGGCATAGGAGAGAAGTACGGAAAGACCGCCGACTGTCAGTCTGCCTCCCGGAATGATAAAAGCACCTACAAGTGCTACACATGCATAAATTACATTGTTTACAAAACGTGTGGAAGGGTTGGTAAGACTGCTGTAGAAAACTGCTTTTTGACTGCAGTCCTGTAATTCTTCATTAAGTTTTGCGAAACGCTCAGAAGATTTATCTTCATATCCAAAAGCCTGAACAACTTTCTGGTTTCCGATCATTTCCTCGATAAGAGCTGTCTGGCGTCCACGGGCTTCACTCTGTTTCCGGAACATCTGGAAGGTATGTGAGGAAATAAATTTTGCTACCAGGAAGCTTAATGGTGTCAGGACAATGACCATCAGTGTGATCCAGAAGTTCTTGGAAAACATGAAGATCAGTGTTCCGATGATGGTTACGATTCCTGAGAACAGCTGAGTAAATCCAAGCAGCAGACCATCTGAAAGAATATCTGCATCTGCAATTACACGGCTGATGATATCACCGGTGCTGTGTCCGTCAAGGTAAGAGAGCGGAAGCTTCTGAATATGGCGGATTGCTTTTGCACGGATATCTTTTACTGTCTGGTAGGTCATACGGTTGTTGATGGCATTCATCAGCCATGTGGCAACAGAAGAAAGAATAACCATTACCAGGATACGTGACAGATAATACCACATCATTTCGAAATTAACCTGATGTTCGGCAACAATCTGATCAATGGCATTACCGAACAGGATTGGGACATATAACTGCAAAACCACAGAAACTGCTGCCAGTGCGATACTGAGGATCAGCAGGAAACGGTATCTTCCGATGAAGCGCAGTACTTTGAAAAAGGTCTCAGAGCTTTTTCCCTTTGATGTATTTTTTGCTGTTACTTGGCTCATACTGTCACCTCCGTCATCATACCACCTGCAGGTGCAGAGGCATATTTTGCCCTCTCTTCAGGAAACTGAGAGAAATAGATCTCGCGGTATGTTTCACAGGTCTGTAGTAACTCAGCGTGAGTACCTTTGCCTGCCAGATTTCCATTGTCGAGAACAAGGATCAGATCTGCCTGCTGGATACTGGAAGATCTCTGGGATACCAGAAAAGTAGTTACATTCCAGTCAAGTCTGTTGAGAGACTTACGCAGTGCTGCGTCTGTTGCGAAGTCGAGAGCGCTGGCACTGTCATCCAGGATCAGAATCTCTGGTTTCTTTACCAAAGCACGGGCAATGGTAAGTCGCTGTTTCTGACCACCGGAGAGATTCTTGCCGTTCTGTTCCAACTCGAAATCAAGCTGACCTGGTTTACCTTCTACGACTTCTTTTCCCTGAGCGGTAGTAAGTGCCTGCCACAGATCTTCGTCAGTGGCATCTTCACGTCCCCACTTCATATTGTCACGGATCGTGCCTTTGAAGAGGGCCGCTTTCTGCGGGACAACACCGATTCTGGAACGGAGGTCATTTCTTTCGTAATTCTCGATATTCTGACCATCCAGAAGTACAGTTCCTTTGGTTGCGTCGTAGAATCTGGAGATCAGATTGACCAGAGTGGTTTTACCGCTTCCTGTACCGCCGATGATACCAACTGTCTGACCTTTCTTAACAGAGAAGCTGATATGTGAAAGGCTTGGCGCTCCGGCTCCGCTGTATTCGAAAGTGACATCATCAAATACAACTGCATCATCAGAAGAAGCAGCGGAAGCAGAAGTAGCTGTTGGATAATCCATGGTAGATTTTACTTTCAGGATATCTGTCACACGTCCTGCACATGCTGCGGATTTGTTTAAGGTGATGATCAGGGATGCAAGTTTGATCAGTTCGACGATCATCTGAGCCATGTAGTTGTACAGGGCAACAACCTGTCCCTGCTGCATGCTGCCTAAGTTTACTTCAACGCCGGCTTTCTGGATCAGGATAACCGTTGCGATGTTGATCAGTACATAAGTAACAGGATTTAACAAAGCAGAAAGTCTTCCGACAAAGAGGTTTATCTTTGTCAGTTCGTCATTACGGGTGTCAAATTCCTGAACTGCTTCTTTCTCACGGCAGAATGCACGGATCACACGCACACCTGTCAGGTTCTGTCTTGTCAGACATGTAACAGCGTCCAGTTTTCCCTGTACTTTCTTGAACAGCGGGATACTGAGAAACATGATGACAAAGACAACCAGAAACAGAAATGGAATAGCAACAGCGAAGACCAGTGCGCATTTGAAGTCGATAGTGAACGCCATGACCATGGATCCCAGTACGATGAACGGGCTTCGAAGAAGAAGACGAAGTCCCATATTCAGACCATTCTGAACCTGGTTGATATCATCGGTAAGTCTGGTGATCAGTGTGTCTGTTCCGAGAGTATCAAGTTCTGTAAAGGACAGACGCTGAACATGATCATAAACTGCCTGTCTTAATTTGGTGGCAAATCCTACGCTGGCTTTGGCTGCGAAGAACTGAGCCGTGATGCTGCAGGTAAGACCGAAGGCTGCCATTAAAATAAGAATAAAAAATCTCTGGATGATATATCCGTTGTCGTGGTTTGCGATACCGACGTCGATGATTTGTGCGATGATGATCGGCACGATCAGGTCGAATACAACTTCCAGAAATTTAAAAAATGGCGCCAGAATGCTTTCTTTTTTGTAGTTTTTTAAATAAACTGCTAATGAACGCATTTTTAAATTCCTTCCCTTCCTAAAAAATCTTTCCTATATTATATTACTTCTTTTTTCTGAAAAATAATACAACCAAAAGTGTACCATTTGAGACTTTTTTGTCAAGAAGAATGTACAAAAACAGGTAAATTTTGGAGAAAATTCAGCTTGACTTCAAAAAAAGATATCACTAAAATATTTGATAGCGCTATTTTATTTTGAATATCAAACGTTATAATAGAAATTGTTTCTTTCTATTGAAAAATATGCGCTGAAAACTGATAAATTATGATAACCATAATGAGGAAGAAGACTATGCAGATTATCGAGACATTTGGTCATTATGTGGAAAATTTGACTAACTCAAAGCCGGAATCCGCCCGCTGGCTGTTAAAAACGGGATGGGAGGCACAGAACCTGAAATTCCGCTTTATGCAGGATAAAAGACTGATGCCCGCAGACAGACATCTTGCAAATCTGATGATGGATACCATGCTGCGTCCACTTCAGAAACCGGAGGATTCTGTTATTGTAAGTATTTTTACACCCTGCGAAATGATGCAGGAGGTGGGATTACATCCTTATAATGTAGAAGGATTTTCCTGTTATCTTTCTGCGAGCAAAGCAGAGAGAGCATTTCTGCAGCAGGCAGAGAATCAGGGGATTGCCGAGACATTGTGTAGTTATCACAAGATATTCCTTGGCGCAGCACAGAAAGGGCTGCTGCCGAAGCCGAAATGTATTGTTTATACCAATTTAACCTGTGATGCTAACCTGCTGACATTCCGTACACTGGCCGATTTTTACCAGGTGCCAGCATTTGCCATTGATGTGCCGTGGCAGCAGAATGAGGAGAATGTGCAATATGTGGCAGATCAGTTAAAAGAGTTAAAAGCATTTCTGGAAAAAAATACAGGTAAAACAATCTCTGAAGATGCACTGAAGAACCGTCTTGCATGCAGCAGGCGGACTCTGGAGAATTATAAAAAATATCAGCAGATGCGTGCGGACAGATATGTGCCGTCTGATCTGGTTACTCCGCTGTATGCAGGAATGACAAATAATATCCTGCTTGGAACAGCAGAAGAGGAGAAATATACACAGATGCTTCTTGAGGATATTAAGAAAGCACCTGCAGCGAAAGGCAAACATATTTACTGGATGCATACGATTCCATTCTGGTCTGATGCAGTTCGTCAGGAACTTTGCTTCAGCGAGAAAGCCCAGATTGTGGGATGTGAACTGGCAGAAACCTGTGAGCCGGATTTTGATCCGGAGAAACCATTTGAAGCTATGGCCAGAAGAATGGTATATCATTCACTGAACGGAAGTGCACTGAGAAGAATCGAAGCAGGAATCCGCCATGCGAAACAGGCGGGAGCAGACGGAGCAGTGTGGTTTGGTCACTGGGGATGTAAACATACGCTTGGTGCTGCACAGCTTGCGAAGAAGAAATTTGAGGAGGCAGGCTTACCGCTTCTGATCCTGGATGGTGACGGCTGTGACAGAAGCCACGGAGGAGAGGGACAGACATCCACCAGACTGGGAGCTTTTCTGGAAATGCTGGGAGGTGCGGAAAATGAATAAAACATACTATGTCTGTAAATATACCCCGGTCGAGCTTCTGGAATCTCTTGGCGGGGAATGTGAGAATTTTAACCATATGCCGGATGGCTTTGACCTTGCAGATCAGGTTTCTCATCCGAATATCTGCGGCTTTGGAAAAACGCTTCTGGAAGGAGTTATGGAGGGAAAGATCAGGGAGCTTGTTCTGGTAAGCTGCTGCGATACGATCCGAAGTGTATATGATATTCTTCTGGAGAGCGGTAAGCTGGATTTCCTGTATATTCTGGATGTGCTTCACTGTGACAGTGCCTGCAGCAGGGAGCGAATGGCAGTACAGTTGAAAGGGCTGGCAAAAGCTTATGCAAAGTATAAAGGTACAGAATTTAATACAGATAAATTCAGAACTGCCTTTCATGCCCCTGAGAAAATTACAAAGCCTCATATTGCAGTGCTCGGAGCGAGAATGGGACAGGAATTATTTGAAATGACCAGTAAGGCTATGCCTCTTCCTGTAGAGAATGATACCTGTGTACATAACCGCTCTGTAGGAAATGTGCTTCCGCCGGAGACTGCTTCCTTTGATGAACTGATGGATTGGTATGCAGGGGAAATTCTGGGACAGATTCCATGTATGCGTATGATGGATCCGACAGGCCGTAAGAAACTTTATAATGATCCGTCTGTTGCGGGAATTATTTATCATACAGTGAAATTCTGCGATTTCTATAGTTTTGAATATGCGGATATTAAGAATCATACAGATGTACCGCTTTTAAAAATCGAATCAGATTATACCATTCAAAGCAGCGGTCAGCTTCTTACCAGGTTGGAGGCTTTTGCAGAGAGTATTCAGCCTGAGAAACTGGAGCAGACCATAGAGGTTGACACAAAAGGAGAGAGAAAAATGGGAAAAGGTTATTTTGCAGGAATTGACAGTGGTTCTACAAGTACAGATGTGGTAATTCTGAATAAAGAACATGAAATCGTTACCAGCATTATCCTGCCTACAGGTGCAGGTGCTGCTATTGGTGCAGACCGTGCGCTGGCAGAGGCGCTGAAACAGGCCGATCTGCAGAGAGAAGACATTGATGCGCTGGTTACCACCGGATATGGACGTACTGCTATTAAGAATGGTGATAAGAGTATCACAGAGATCACCTGTCATGCCAGAGGTGCTCATTTCCTGAATCCGGAAGTGCGGACAGTTATTGATATCGGCGGGCAGGACAGTAAGGTGATCCGTCTGGATGAGAATGGTGCGGTTGCAAACTTTGTTATGAATGATAAATGTGCGGCAGGTACCGGACGATTTCTGGAAATGATGGCACGTACAATGGAAATGAGCCTGGATCAGATGAGTGAGTGTGGTCTGGAATTCAAAGAAGATATTACAATTTCCAGTATGTGTACAGTATTTGCGGAATCAGAGGTTGTATCCCTGATCGCACAGAACAAAGCGACAGATGACATTGTTCATGGATTGAATAAAGCGGTTGCTGTAAAGACTGCAGCTCTTACCAGACGTGTAGGCGGAGAAGAAAAGTTTATGATGACCGGCGGTGTTTCCAAGAACAAGGGGCTGGTAAAGACACTGGAAGAAAAACTTGGCACAAAACTGGTGATCAGTGATAAAGCGCAGCTTTGCGGTGCACTTGGTGCTGCGCTGTTTGCAGCTGATATGGTAAATGCGTAAATAATTTTAATTTAGTCTGATATTTACCGGCACGGGTTAGAAAGATAAGATGATATCCGCTTGACTATAAAGAATTCATAAATGGAATGAAAAAAATTTCCATATTTTATACTTTTTTTATAAAAGTTTAATTTTCTATTGACGAGTTCAAAATTAGGAGCTATAGTATAACACAGTAACAGCAAATTAACGAGGTGAAGTTTGCAGGAAAGTGGAAGCCGCACAAAAGGCTATACCCGCCGAAGGAGTAAAACTCTCAGGTTCCCTGGACGCAGGGAAGAACTGCAAATGGATCGTTTCTCTGGAGACACCCGTTAGATCGGGGGCCGAAGGTGCAAATAACATGGACTATCATATAACCGCCGACAAATGGTTATCTGACCCGTGTCTTGAATCTCTCAGGCAAAAGGACAGAGGATGCTTTATCATCCCCGCTGATCCATATGGAATATATGGACAGTATTTTCTGAACTTTCTAATTTCTGAAACGGTCTGTTATTACTTTGTTTCCCAGCTGTACAATATATTACACTTTTTAAAAGAAAAAGGAGATTTATTATTATGTGGGAAGCGATCAATTCATTTTTATCTACTGTAGACGATCTCGTCTGGGGCGTGCCCCTTATGATCCTGATCATGGCAGGTGGTATTCTGTTAACTGCCAGACTTGGACTTCTTCAGATACGAAGACTCCCCCTTGCACTGAAATGGATGTTTAAGAACGAAGAAGAAGGCGACGGTGAGATTTCAAGTTTCGCAGCTTTATGTACAGCACTGAGTGCTACTATTGGTACCGGTAATATCGTCGGTGTTGCAACTGCTGTCTGTGCAGGTGGCCCTGGCGCTTTATTCTGGATGATCGTTGCAGCATTCTTTGGAATGGCAACAAAATTTTCCGAAGGTCTTCTTGCAGTTAAATACCGTGTGGTAGCAGAAGATGGTCACAGCCTTGGCGGTCCTTTCTATTATATTGAGAAAGGTATGGGACCGAAATGGAAATGGCTTGCAAAAATTTTCGCATTCTTTGGTGTATGCGTAGGTCTTTTCGGAATCGGTACATTCAGCCAGGTAAATGGTATTTCCAGTGCAGTTCAGAACTTCTTTGACCCGAACAAATCAAACTGTGTAAATATCCCGTTCCTTGGAGAATATTCCTGGGCAGTTGTAATTTCTTCTCTGATCCTTGCAGCATGTGTTGCAGCGATCCTGATCGGAGGTCTGAAACGAATCGCAACAGTCAGCCAGATTATTGTACCGTTTATGGCAGTTATTTATCTGATCTTCAGTGTTGCATTGATTCTTTTAAATATTACAGAAATCCCTGCAGCAATCGTAACAGTTGTCAAAGGAGCATTTAATCCATCCGCTGTAACAGGTGGTATGGTAGGTACTATGATCGTTGCTATGCAGAAAGGTGTTGCCCGTGGTATTTTCTCAAACGAAGCCGGACTTGGTAGTGCACCGATCGCAGCTGCAGCAGCTCAGACAAAAGAGCCTGTACGTCAGGGTCTTGTAAGTATGACAGGTACATTCATTGATACTATTGTAATCTGTACAATGACAGGTCTTTCCATTGTACTGACAGGTGCATGGCAGGTAGAAGGTCTGGAAGGTGTTCAGGTAACTACCTATGCATTCCAGCACGGACTTCCGATCCCTGGACAGGTTTCCGCATTTGTATTGATGATCTGTCTGGTATTCTTCGCATTTACAACAATCCTTGGATGGGATTATTACAGTGAAAGATGTCTGGAATATCTGACACACGGACATAAGAAAACAATCTTTACATATCGCTGGCTTTACATTCTGGCAGTATTTATCGGACCGTATATGACAGTAAGTGCAGTATGGACCATCGCAGATATCTTCAACGGACTGATGGCAATTCCGAATATGATCGCACTGTTTGCACTGAGCGGAGTGATCGTAAAAGAAACAAAAGAATTCTTTGCAGCAGAGAAGCACAAAATGTAAAGAATCATAAAACGTAATAAAATAACAGAAAACAGAGAATCCTCTGATTGTGGAGTTAATATCCAGGTCAGAGGATTTTTTCTGTTTGGATATAAATAGTTATGGACAGGTGGTGAATGCAGTTTGTGAATGTCCGTTAGATTTGCGAGCAAATTATTGAATTATGAAAAGAAATGACTGAGTTTGAACGGAAACAGAAAAATTCCGGCCGATTTTTGTGCAATCTCAACCAAAAACGATCCTCATTTTTATGAATTAGTTTGATTGACTTTGAATGAATATGACTGTATACTAAGACCATAAACAAAAGGCAGTCACGAACATGCAAGAAAGACATGATAATATAAACGGGAGGGAAAGAAGAGATGATCTACACAGTAACTTTTAATCCGTCTCTGGACTACATCGTTTCAGTAGATGATTTTAAACTGGGACTGACAAACAGAACAAGTTCAGAGCTGATGCTTCCGGGCGGAAAGGGAATCAATGTTTCTACAGTTCTTATGAATCTGGGGATTGAGAACACAGCACTTGGATTTACAGCTGGATTTGTGGAAGAAGAGACTATCCGCAGATTACAGGAAATGGGAGTGAGATCTGAGTTCATTCAGATCAGCGAAGGAGTTTCAAGGATCAATCTTAAACTGAAATCTATCGACGGAACTGAGATCAATGGTGCAGGACCGGTGATCAGCAAGGATAAAGTAGAAGAACTGATGAAGAAGCTGGACGGACTTGGTGAAGGTGATGTACTTTTCCTGGCAGGCAGTATTCCATCTTCCATGCCGGACGATATGTATGAACAGATCATGGCAAGACTGGATGGAAAGGGCGTGATGATCGTGGTGGATGCGACAAAGGATCTTCTGGTCAATGTCCTGAAATATCATCCATTCCTTGTAAAGCCAAATAATCATGAGCTGGGTGAGATCTTCGGTGTGGAATTAAAGACAAGAGAAGATGTGATCCCGTACGGAAAGAAACTCCAGGAAAAAGGTGCAAGAAATGTGCTGATTTCCATGGCAGGCGAAGGTGCAGTTCTGGTAGCAGAGGACGGACAGGTATTTGAAGAACCCGCACCAAAAGGCAAACTGGTAAATGGTGTAGGTGCCGGAGATTCCATGGTAGCCGGTTTCGTAGCCGGATGGATGGAAAAGAAAGATTATGAGCATGCATTCCATATGGGAATTGCAGCAGGAAGTGCAAGTGCATTTTCTGAGAATCTTGCAACAAAAGAAGAAATTGAAGCGGTTTATCGCCAGGTAACCGAAAAATAATAAAGGGGGAAGAAGAGATGAGAATAACAGATCTGCTTGACAGACGGAGCGTATCGCTGACAGCTGCTCCAAAAACAAAGTCAGAAACTCTGGATATGGCAGTTGATCTGATGGTAAAGAGTGAAAAGATCAGCGACCGTGAAGCTTATCGTAAACAGGTATATTTAAGAGAAGAAGAGAGTACGACAGGTATTGGTGAGGGAATCGCCATTCCTCATGGTAAATGTGATGCAGTTAAGAAACCGGGACTTGCAGCAATGGTCATCAAAAACGGTGTAGAGTTCGAGGCACTTGATGACGAACCTGTAACCTTATTATTCCTGATCGCAGCACCGAATACAGAGGACAACATTCACCTGGATGTGCTCAGCAAGCTCTCCGTGATGCTGATGGATGAAGAATTTACAGAATCTCTTCGCAACGCATCTTCTGTAGATGAGTTTATGGACATCATTGATAAGGCAGACAGTGATCGGTGATACAGCATTTGGATTCATGCTTCCAATTCTGGCAGGATTTATTGCAATGGCGATCGGCGACAGACCTGCACTTGCACTTGGTCTGGTAGGCGGTATGATGGCAGCAAACGGAAAATCTGGTTTCCTTGGTGCATTACTTGCAGGTTTTGCAGCGGGATATATCATTCTTGGTCTTCGTAAATTATGTGATAAACTTCCGGAAGCACTGGAAAAGATTGCACCTGTTTTAATTTATCCTGTAGTCGGAATCCTTGTTATGGGACTCTTAATGACATTTATTGTAGAGCCGATCATGGGTGGTATCAATACAGGACTGAACAATGCCTTGACAGGAATGGGAAGTTCTAGTAAAGTAATATTGGGTATGGTGCTTGGCGGAATGATGGCTATTGATATGGGCGGCCCGTTCAACAAAGCAGCATATGTATTTGGAACAGCTGCAATTGCAGCAGGCAACTATGATATTATGGCAGCAGTTATGATCGGTGGTATGACACCTCCGTGTGCGATCGCACTGGCAACACTGCTGTTCAAGGATAAGTTCACAAAAGAAGAGAGAAACGCAGGTCCGACAAACTTCATTATGGGTCTTGCATTTATCACAGAAGGTGCGATCCCATTCGCAGCATCTGACCCGCTTCGTGTACTTCCATCCTGTATCATCGGATCCGCAGTCGCAGGAGCGATTTCCATGGCATTCAACTGTACACTGATGGCACCACACGGTGGAATCTTCGTATTCCCTGTAGTTGGAAACGCAGTTATGTATCTGGTTGCACTGGTTGTGGGAACAGTAATCTCCGCAGTTCTGCTTGGCCTGTTAAAAAAGAAAGTAGCATAAGCAGTGAGAAATATCTATCTGGTCACTATCGGCATAGAAAAGGTCAGCAGATAATAATAAGAAAAGCAATAATAAAGAACATGGAGGATATCAAAATGAAAGAATTTAAGTATGTAATCACAGACAACGAAGGAATCCACGCACGTCCTGCAGGAGAGCTTGTAAAACTGGTCAAAGGTTTTGAATCCACTATCTCAATCGAAAAAGAAGGAAAGAAAGTAGACTGCAGAAAACTTCTTGCACTGATGGGACTTGGTGTTAAGAAAGGTCATGAAGTAACATTCACAATCGAAGGTGCTGATGAAGAAGCAGCATATGAAGCAGTAAGCAAATTCATGCAGGAAAACCTGTAATTTACTGAATCGAATATAAGAAACGACAGACAGGAGATGATGTATTCATCTCCTGTCTCTGTTATAATGAGATATCAGAGTAGAGTAAATATACAACGGAGGCAGAAGCACATGCTGACAGAACAGAGATTTGATATTATTCTGAAACTTCTGGAAGAAAAAAAGAGTGTTACAGTAACGGAGTTAAAAGAACTTCTGAATGCGTCGGAATCAACAGTACGCAGAGACATTACCGCACTGGACAAAGCAGGAAAACTGACGAAGGTTTTCGGTGGTGCAGTAGCATTAAATCATAAAGTAACGGCTTACGAACCTACTGTAGCGCAGAAATCAGAATTAAACAAGGAAGAAAAGAAAAAAATCGCAAAATATGCAGCCAGTCTGATCACATCAGATGATTTCGTCTATCTGGATGCAGGAACCACTACCGGTCTGATGCTGGAATATCTGGAGAATACAAGAGCCACTTTTGTCACAAACGCAGTATCTCACGCTCAAACCCTGGCAAAGATGGGCATCCGCGTTTACCTGATCGGAGGGGAGCTGAAGAGTTCCACAGAGGCAGTTGTAGGCAGTCAGGCAATGCAGATGATTCAGATGTATCACTTCACAAAGGGATTCTTCGGAACCAACGGGATCACCAGAAGAGAAGGATTCACAACACCGGACACCAACGAAGCAATTGTAAAGGGCACAGCGATGAAACAATGCAAAGATGCCTATATCCTTGCAGACGAATCCAAATTCGGTCAGGTAAGTTCCGTAACTTTCGGTGAATTCCGGGATGCTCACATCCTGACAGAAGATATTCCAGAGGAATATCGGGAGAGCAGAAATATTCTGAAGGTAAGTTAATTGGTTAAATGTTAAAATAGAAGAGATTTTTCATTTCCTGTATTGAAATGACAGGATGGAAAGGGAGAGTCAGGCATGAGAACTGACTCTTCTTTTTTTGATGTTTTTTTGCTAAAATGATAGACAGTAATGAAATTTGGAATGGAGAGATGTGGGATGAAGTTTGCGCATATTGCGGATCTGCATATTGGGAAAAGAGTGCATGATTTTTCTATGCTGGAGGATCAGAGATATATTCTGAATCAGATGCTGGGGATTTTTAAGGATCAGAAAGTTGAGGGGGTTCTGATCGCCGGGGATGTTTATGATAAGACAGTGCCGTCAGCGGAGGCGGTGCAGTTGTTTGATGAGTTTATTACGAGGCTGGCGAAGGAGAAGATTCCGGTTTATATGATCAGCGGAAATCATGATTCGGCAGAGAGGCTTTCTTTTGGGGCAAAGCTGTTTGAGAACAGTGATATTTTTATTTCGCAGGTTTATGACGGAGAAATGAAGAGGATTGAATTGGAAGATCAGTATGGCCCGATATCACTATATCTTCTGCCATTTCTGAAACCGGCGATGGTGCGGCATGCCTTGCAGAAAGATGATATTAATACTTATGAGGAGAGTGTCATGGCTGCTTTGCAGGAGTGTGAGATTGATACGACACAGAGAAATATTCTGGTGGCGCATCAGTTTGTGACGGGAGCAGACCGGAGTGATTCGGAGGAGACTTCGGTGGGTGGTCTTGACAATGTCAGTGCGGAGGTGTTTGATGATTTTGATTATGTGGCGCTTGGACACATCCACAGACCTCAGAAGATGGGAAGAGAGACTTTACGTTACAGTGGAACACCGCTGAAGTATTCTTTTTCGGAAGCAGATCACAAGAAGTCTGTGACAATTGTGGAGTTTCTGGAGAAGGGGAATGTGGAGATCAGTACGGTACCTCTGGTTCCGAGAAGGGATATGCGTAAGCTGAGGGGAACTTATATGGAAGTGACGGCGAAGGAGAGTTATACGGCAGAGAACAAGATAGATTATCTGCAGATCACCCTGACAGATGAAGAAGATGTGCCGGGAGCACTGCAGAAGCTGCGCACGGTTTATCCGAATCTGATGCGCTTGGAATATGATAACAAACGGACACGAGAGAACCGGGAGGTTCAGGTAGTGGAGGCTCAGGAGCAGAAATCAGAACTGGAATTGTTTAGCGAGTTTTATGAGTTACTGAATAACGAACCGATGAAAGAAGAGCAGGCAGAGTTTGTGGAGAAACTGATCCAGAATCTGAAGGAGGCGCACGCATGAAACCATTGAAGCTGACATTATCTGCATTTGGACCGTATGCAGGGGAAACGGTGATTGATTTTACACGGCTTGGAGGTCAGGGACTTTTTCTGGTGACTGGAGATACAGGTGCAGGAAAGACAACGATTTTTGACGGGATTACGTTTGCGCTGTATGGAGAGACCAGTGGAGGAGTCCGGGAGGCATCCATGCTCAGAAGTAAGTATGCGAAGCCTGAGACTCCTACTTATGCGGAATATATTTTTGAATATAAGGATGCAGTGTACACAGTGAAGAGAAGCCCGGATTATGAGCGGCCAAAGACCAGAGGTACGGGAATGACCACCCAGAAAGGGGAGGCGTTGCTTACTTTTTCGGATGGGAGAGCTCCGGTGACGAAATTGAAGGAAGTGAACCAGGCGGTTACAGAGCTGATCGGACTGGATATGAAGCAGTTTACGCAGATTGCCATGATCGCACAGGGAGATTTCAGAAAATTGCTTCTGGCTGATACAGAGGAACGCAGTAACATTTTCAGAAAACTTTTCCATACAGATATTTATAAAGTGATCCAGGAGAAACTAAAATTCGAGGCAGGCGGTCTGGACGAGGCATATAAAGAGCTGCTGAGAAGTATCCGTCAGTATACGGAACAGGTCAGATATTCTGCAGAAGATCCATTGGGACAGCAGTGGGCATTGATGGAAAAGAATGGGTTTGAGGGAAATCTGGAAGAAGGTCTGGAGATTCTGGAACAGTTTTTGAAAGCAGATAAAGATACACTGAAAGCTTTAAATAAGCAGATAAAAGAAAAAGATACAAAACTGGAAAATGTGAACCAGCTTCTCGGAAAAGTGCATAAAGAGGCAGATGCAAAAGCCAGAAAAGAGAAACTTCTGGAAGAAAGAGAAATACAGTTTCC